>NZ_JAIVPF010000064.1:0-102308 GCF_053528595.1 Leucobacter sp.
GAGGATGGCCTCGGTGGTGACGACCGGGATCTCCTCGATCCCGACGGGGGTCTCCACGTGCACGACGCCGGCGGCGCGCCCGGCCTCGCCCTCGCCGAGCGGGTCGAGCTCCGCGATCCGCGTCGCGGTCTCGCCGGGCAGCAGCACCGCGCTCGCGGCGCCGGCGGTGATGAGCGGCACCTGCGCGCCGTCGATGGTCACGGCGGTGCCGATCCGCTCGCCCGCCTCGACGAGATCGACGGTCTGCGGGGCCGCGTCGAGGGCGGTGAGCGCGGCGACGCTCGACGCCACGCGATCCTCCTCACTCGGGCGCCCCAGCACGACCGAGAGCTTCACGATGCCGCGATCCGAGGCGGTGCCCGCCTGCGCGGCGGCGAGGTTGTAGCCGGCCGCGCTGGTGCGGCCGGTCTTCGCCCCGAGCACGTCGGGCAGCACGCCGAACAGCGGGTTGGTGCTCTCGACGAGCCCGATGCCCCACGGCAGCTCCGCCCGGGGGAGCCGGGTGATCTCGGCGATCGCGGGCTGCTGCAGGGCGAGGCGGGTGATGCGCAGCACGTCCGAGGGGGTGGCGGCGTTGCGCTCGTCCATGCCCGTCGGCTCGGCGAGCACGAGGGAGTCGAGGCCGTTGCGCGTCTTCCAGTCCTCGACGGCTGCGACGAAGCCGTCGTTGTCGCCGAAGATCGAGTAGGCGTAGGCGGCGGCGAAGTCGTTGGCGGAGGGGACGAGGGCGAGCGTCAGCATCTGGCGGGTGGTGACCTCCGTGCCGACGGGGATCGGGAACGCGACGCCCTGCTGCGCGAGGTACGCGTCGCTGCGGGCCCGATCCTCGGCGCTCCAGACGTGCACCGGGCCGTCCTCGCCGCCCTCCAGGGGTTGCTGCTCGAGGCCCACGAGCACCGTCACGAGCTTCGAGATGCTCGCGATGGGGTGCGCCTGCCGGGTGTTGGTCCAGACCTCGTCGTCGTGCAGCCAGCCGACGGCGGTGGGCAGCGCCTCGGCGTCGACCGCGGCCTGCGGCACGGCGGGGTCGGCCTCGAAGGTCTGCTGCGGCTCCGCGTCCGCCTCGATGACCGGCGCGGGGAGGGGCGTCAGCGCGGCGGCCGCGGTGTACCCGCCCGCGAGGAGGATCACGAGCGCGGTCAGCGTCGTGGTGAGCCGGCGGGCCCGGCGCCGGGACATGCGGCGGCGCGGGTGCGGGTCGGCCGGGCTGCTCACGGATCCAGCCTAGCCGTCGCTGGCGCGCGCCGAATCGGGAGCGGAGTCGCAATCGGCTGCTTCGCGGGGCGCGGAAGCGGCCATTGCGACTCCGGGTCTCGGGGGCTGCGGCTGTGGACCCGCGGCGGCCAGGCTGCTGCAGCCGCCCGACTCACCGGCCGGCCAGGCGCTCCGTGAGCCGGTGCGCGTGCTCGAGCAGCAGCCGGCCGAGCTCGGGCCGGCGCTCCGGCGCGAAGCGCGGCTCGATGCCGGTGAGGCTCAGCGCCCACGCCGGCTGACCCGAGGGGCCGAAGACGGCCGCGCCCATGCCCCAGCTGCCCTCCACGATGAGACCCGGGTTGACCGCGTATCCCGTTCGGCGGGTCTCGGCGATGCGCTCGCGCACGGCGGCATCCGAGTGCGTCTCGCCGAAGTCCCGCTCGAGTCCGGCCCCGGCGAGGTAGCGGTCCACAGCGTCGGCCGGCAGGAACGAGAGGATCGCGAGCCCCGCCGAGGCCACGCCGAGGGGGAAGCGCTTGCCCTCGTAGAGCACGAACGACCTGATCGGGAAGCTGCCCTCCGACCGCAGCAGGCAGACCGTCTCCTCGCCGCGCCGCACCGAGAAGAAGGCGCTCTCGCCGGTCGCGGCGGCCAGCGCGTCGACGTGCTCCCCGGCGACCTCGGTGACGTCGTAGCGGTCTGCGGCGACCGCCCCCAGGAGGTAGAGCTCGGGACCGAGCAGCCATCGGCCGCTCCGCTGATCCCGGTCGACGAACCCCTCCGCCGCGAGCGCCGTGAGCAGGCGGTGCGCGGTGGGCCGCTCGACGTGGGCGGCGCGCGCGATCGCGCTGGTGCCGGCCCCCTCGGGCATGGTGGTGCTGACCGCGCGCAGCACCGCGGCGATCCGGCCGACCACCTGAGCGCCGGGCGTCGTGTGCTGCATGTCCATAATGTGAACATTACCTTCTCGGGCGATCGTGATGCGAGCAATTCGCGGGATTGATCCCCGTCGATGTTGTCTGAGAAACAGGGGAAGTCTTACGCTCTGACATCAGCGGCGAGGTTGGCCGCATCGTGGACGAATGGGAGGCGATGATGGCGTCGAAGACCTGCGACAGCGCGGCAGCGGCGCTCGCCGGCGTCGTGCGGGACGGCATGACGGTCGCGGTGGGCGGGTTCGGGCTGTGCGGGATCCCCCACAATCTGATCGTCGCTCTGCGCGAGAGCGGCGCGAAGGATCTCACGATCGTCTCCAACAACATGGGCGTCGACGGGAAGGGGCTCGGGCTGCTGCTCGAGAACCGGCAGGTGCGCCGGGTGCTCGGCTCGTACGTGGGCGAGAACAGGCTGTTCGCGCAGCAGTACCTGAGCGGCGAGCTGGAGGTCGAGTTCGTGCCGCAGGGCACGCTCGCCGAGCGCCTGCGCGCCGGCGGCGCCGGCATCCCCGCCTTCTACACCCCGACCGGCGTGGGCACCCCCGTCGCGGAGGGTAAGCCCGAGGCCGAGTTCGACGGCAAGCGGGTGATCCTCGAGCGCGGCATCGTCGCCGACCTGGCGCTCGTGCGCGCCCACACGGGCGACGCCGAGGGCAATCTGCGCTACCGGCTCACGGCCCGCAACTTCAACCCGCTGGTGGCGATGTCGGGGCGGGTCACGCTCGCCGAGATCGAGCACTTGAGCGACGAGTACCTCGATCCCGAGCGCATCGACACCCCTGGGGTGTTCGTGCAGCGGATCGTGCGCGTCGAGGACCCGGTCAAGGACATCGAGCAACGCACGGTTCGCTCGAGGCCGGACGCGGAGCGTTCGGCTGCGAGCCGTGGCGCCGCCACTGCGGCGGTTCGTGCGAGGGAGGCGGCATAGCCATGTGGACACGTGATGAGATGGCGGCGATCGCCGCCGCGGAACTCGAGGACGGGCAGTATGTGAACCTGGGGATCGGGATCCCGACCCTCGTCGCCAATCACCTGCCCGAGGGGGTGCACGTGATGCTGCAGAGCGAGAACGGGATCCTCGGCATGGGTCAGTTCCCGTACGAGGGCGAGGAGGATCCCGACCTCATCAACGCCGGCAAGCAGACGGTCACGCTGGTGCCGGGCGCCTCGATCTTCGACTCGGCGACCTCGTTCGGCATGATCCGCGGCGGGCACGTGCAGACGGCGGTGCTGGGCGCGCTGCAGGTCGCGGGCAACGGCGACCTCGCGAACTGGACGATCCCGGGCAAGCTCGTGAAGGGCATGGGCGGGGCGATGGATCTGGTGGCGGGCACCCCGCGGGTGATCGTCATCACCGACCACGTCGCGAAGGACGGCGCTCCGAAGATCGTGGCCGAGTGCGATCTGCCGCTCACCGGCGTCGGCGTCGTGGACCGCATCATCTCCGATCGGGCGGTCTTCGACGTGGTCGACGGCGCACTGGTGCTGCGGAGGATCGCGCCGGGCCACGACGAGGCCGAGATCCGCGCCTGCACCGGCGCCGATTTCACCGTCGAGCTCGAACCGGAGGAGGCGCAGCGGTGACCGCCCCGTCCGCGCGCGGAACGACCGCGAGGGATCGGGCCGCACGGACCGGACTGCACAGTCCGGCCGCCCGCGGGTGTGCCAGGGCAACGGTTGCCCTCCCCGCAGATTCCGGCAAGATGCATGAGTAGGAAGAGCGGCGCCTCGCGGCTCCGCACCCACAGCCCCCGAGGAGGCCGCACATGACCGCACTGATCGCGGGTTACGCCCGCACCCCGTTCACCCGCTTCACCGGTCAGCTCGCCGCGCAGCCCGCCACGGCGCTCGGTGCGCACGCGATCGCCGCGGCGCTGCAGCGCGCCGGCGTGGCGCCGGACCAGGTCGACACCGTGATCGGCGGCCAGGTGCTGCAGGCCGGCGCGGGGCAGAATCCCGCGCGGCAGGCCGCGGTGGGGGCGGGGATCCCGCTGACCGTGCCCGCGATGACGCTCAACGCGGTGTGCCTCTCGGGCACCGAGGCCGTGTCGCAGGCCGCGCGCCTCATCAACGCCGGCGAGGCCGACGTGGTCGTCGCGGTGGGCCAGGAGTCGATGTCGCTCGCACCCCACGTGCTCCCGCTGCGCGCCGGCACGAAGTACGGATCGGCGCAGCTGGTCGACACCGTCGATCACGACGGGCTCACCGACGCCTTCGACCGCACCGCGATGGGCGCGCTCACCGAGGAGGGCAATGCGCCGCTCGGTCTGAGCCGCGAGGAGCAGGACGCCTTCGCCGTGCAGTCGCACCAGCGGGCGGCCGCCTCGGCCGATTTCCTCGCCGGCGAGATCGCGCCGTTCACCGTGTCCTCGCGCCGCGGCGACACCGTGGTCGACGCCGACGACGGCGTCCGCCCCGAGACCACCGCCGAGACGCTCGGGGGCCTGCGCCCGGCGTTCACGAAGGACGGCACGATCACCGCGGGCAACGCCTCGCAGATCACCGACGGCGCCGCGGCGCTCGTGCTGGTCTCCGATGCCGCCGCGTCTCGGCTCGGGCTCCAGCCCATCGCCCGGGTCGAGGCGACGGCCCTCGTCGCCGGCCCCGACACGCACCTGCACTCCCAGCCGGCCCGCGCCATCGCCGCGGCGCTCGCGAAGGTGCCGGACGCCTCCGCGGCCGACCTCGCCGCAGTCGAGATCAACGAGGCCTTCGCCGCCGTCGGCGTGCAGTCGGCCCGCGAGCTCGGCCTCGATCCGGCGATCGTCAACCCGCACGGCGGCGCGATCGCGCTCGGCCACCCGATCGGCGCCTCCGGGGCGCGCATCGTGGGCACGCTGGCGCGGCAGCTCGCCGAGCTCGGCGAGGGATCGCTCGGCGCCGTCGGCATCTGCGGCGGCGGCGGCCAGGGCAGCGCCGTGGTGCTCCGGGCACTGTAGCCGGGGCCGCGAGGTCGCTACACTCGTCTGCTATGGAGCAGCAACCAGCCGCGATCGGGATCGACGTCGGCGGCACCGGCATCAAGGGCGCCGCGATCGATCCGGAGACGGGCGAGAAGCTCACCTCGCGGCACAAGGTGCCGACGCCCCCGGGCGGGCACCCGGACGGGATCGCCCGCGAGGTCGGCGCTATGGTCGCCGCGATCCGCGAGGAGCTCGCGGGTCTCGGCTTCGAGGCCGTGGAGCAGGCCCCCGTCGGCGTGACCCTGCCCGGGGTGATCCGCGAGGGTGTGATGCGCACCGCCGCGAACGTCGACCCGAGCTGGATCGGCACCGACGCACGGGCGCTGCTGTCGGCCGCCGTCGGCGCGCCGTGCACGGTGGTGAACGATGCGGACGCCGCCGGGATCGCGGAGACGGCGTTCGGCGAGGTGCGCGGGCTGCCCGGGGTGACCCTGGTGCTGACCTTCGGCACCGGGATCGGCTCGGCGCTCATCAGCGACGGCGTGCTCGTGCCGAACTTCGAGCTCGGGCACCTCGAGCTCGACGGGCACATCCCCGTCGAGCGCCACGCCTCGGCCAAGGTGATCGAGCGCGAGGGAATCTCGCTCGAGGAGTGGGCGGCCCGGGCGGCGCGCTACCTGCGCCACCTCGAGCAGGTGATGAACCCGGACCGCTTCGTGCTGGGCGGCAGCATCAGCAAGGCGTCTGACCGGTATCTGCCGTTCCCCGGCGTCGCGGCCCCGGTGGCCCCCGCGAGCTTCCGGAACAACGCCGGGATCATCGGCGCGGCGCGCCTGGCCTCGCAGGCGTAGGCAGCGCGAGATACCGGTCCTGCTGCGCGAGTGCAGCGAATCATGCAGGAGAAACGCGCCAGCGTTTCCCGGACTCGCTGCCGGAGCTCCGCTCCGGAGTCGCAGTATCCATGGTGGACCGGTGGATCCTGCGACTCCGGGCTCCGCCCTCCGCGCAGGATGAGGGGAGGTCGGGCCCCCTCCTCCGCCGATTGAGCGAAGCGGAGCCGAGTCGAAATCCGACCCGCGATCACAGCGCCGTCTCGTACGGCCATCCCGTGTAGGCCTCGGCGAGGTATCGCCGCCCCGCCTCGGACTCGACCACCGAGCGCAGCTCGCCGAGCTGCCGCAGCCGGTCGAAGTCGCTCGCCTCGGGCGAGAGGTGCAGCATGCTCGTCATCCACCACGAGAAGTGCTGCGCCTTCCAGATGCGCTTCGAGGCGGCGGCGGCGTACGCCGCGATCCCGCGCTCGCCGCCGCGCAGCAGCAGCTCCTGCAGCGCCTCGTTCAGCAGGATGACGTCGCCGATCGCGAGGTTCATTCCCTTGGCGCCGGTCGGCGGCACGGTGTGCGCGGCGTCGCCGACGAGGGCGGCCCGTCCGTGCCGCAGCTCGTGCGACACGAAGCTGCGGAAGCGCAGCACGTCGCGCTGGAAGATCCGCCCCTCCCGCAGCTCGGTGCCCGGCGTGCGGGCCTGCAGGGTGTCCCAGATCTCGGCCTCGCTCATCGCGTCCGGGTCGGCCCCGGGGTCGCACTGGAAGTACATGCGCTGCACGGTCGGCGAGCGCTGGCTGATGAGCGCGAAGCCGTGGGGCGAGTTGCTGTAGATGAGCTCCTCGGAGCTGGGCGGCGCCTCGCACAGGATCCCGAACCAGGCGAAGGGGTACTCGCGGAAGTAGCCGCCCTCGCGCGAGGGCCCGGTGACGGCGGGGCGCACCACGCTGCGCGAGCCGTCGGCGCCGACCAGGAACTCGGCCTCGATCTCGAACGGCCGACCCTCGGCGTCACTGCCGATGACGCGCGGACGCTCGCTCTCGACCCCCTCGACCCGATCGACGGTGGCGCCGAATCGCAGGTCCTGCCCGGCTTCCAGGCGGGCGGCGATGAGATCGATCAGCACCTCGTGCTGGGGGTAGAGCCAGACGCTGCGCCCGGTGAGGCCGGGGAAGTCGACGCGGTGCCGCTCCTGGGCGCCGTCGGGTCCCGAGAAGTGCAGCTCGATGCCGTCGTGCCGGTGGCCGACCGTGTGCACGCGGCTCGTCGTGCCGATCGAGGCGAGCAGATCGACGGCGCCCTGCTCCAGGATGCCGGCGCGGATGGTGCCCTCGATCTCCTCGCGGCTGCGCCGGTCGAGCACGATGCTCTCGATGCCGGCCTGCTCGAGCAGGTGGGAGAGGACGAGGCCCGCGGGCCCGGTCCCGACGATGGCGACGCGGGTGCGCTCTGCGGTCATGGTGTCTCCTTCGACGTCGTCTGCGATGCGCGCTCCGGCCGGTGGCCGGTCGGGCCGCGCGGAGCCGCTGTCGACAGTGTGCGGGATCGAGGGGCGATCCTCCCGTAGATTCCCGTTGAATGGGATTATGGCGCGGGTGTTCTCCCGCCGTTCGAGCGGTCGGAGCGAGTCGAACCCGGCCGCCTGCCCTTCGCGCGTCAGTAGTTGAGGCCTCCCGTGAGTTTTGGTGACAACTACTGACGCGCGAAGGGGAGGGGAAGGGGGGAAGGCGGGGGTGTGGGTCTTACGGCCGGTTCGCGCGCAGCTCGGCCTCGATCTTCCTCGCCGCCTCGCGCAGAGCGCGCACCGCGGGTTCCGGGGGCGCCTCGCGCGGCAGCACCGCCGAGAGTGCGGCGATCACGGAGCCGGCGTCGCGGATCGGCACCGCGACGCCGGTCGACACGGCCTCGATCGAGCCCGGTGCCGCTACGAAACCCGCGCGGCGGATCTCGGCGAGCGCTCGCCGCAGGCGCGCGGGATCGGTGATCGTGCCGGGGCCGACGGCGCGCAGCGGCTCCGCGAGCACCCGCTCCCGGAGTGCGGGGTCGGCGTGGGCGAGCAGCACGAGGCCCGAGGAGGAGGCGTGCAGGGGGAGCCTGCCCGCCACCCGGGTGATGTTCGCCCCGGCGTCGGCGTGCGAGAGGCGCTCGAGGAAGAGCGCCTCCTCCCGCTCGAGCACGGCGAGCTGGGTGTGCTGGCGGATCTCCGCCTGCACCGCCTCCATGTGGGGCAGGGCGGCCTGGCGCAGCCGGAGCGCGGTCGAGCCGCGGAGTGCGAGTTCCCAGAGCCGCATGCCGAGGCGCACCCGGTGCTCGTCGTCGCGCTCGAGAAGGCCGGCCGACACCAGCTCTTCGATGAGCCGGTGCGCCGTCGACCCGGGCAGCCCGGCCCGCCGGCCGACCTCGCTCGCGGTCTGCACGGTGCGATCCGCGGAGAAGGTGTCGAGGATCCGCACGACGCGGGTGATCATCGAGTCCCCGCTGCGCGAATTCGCCATGCCGACAGCATGCCACGGATGCGCAGCGCGAGCGGGAGATGCGTCGCATCATGGCGGAGCGCGATGCGGAGATCCTGCGGCGCGAGGGCGCCGCCGACGACCTCGACGGGCTCGTGGACTGGACCTTCTCCAACGTCGTCGCCATCGAGGACTGACGTGCGCGAGATCTGCCTGGCCCGGCTCGACAAGACGCGACCGGCGGTGGTGCTGACGCGCGAGCGCGCGCGTTCGGCCATGAGCAAGGTGACGGTCGCGCCGATCACTTCGACGGTGAAGGGACTGAGCAGCGAGGTGCCGGTGGGGCCGCAGAACGGACTCGATCGCGCCGGCGCCATCGCGATGGACAACATCGTCACCGTTCCGGTCAGTGCGCTCGGTCGCACCGTGGGCTTCCTCTCGCAGGCGCAGGAGCATCAGCTGGCCAGGGCGCTCGTGCTCGCCTTCGACCTCGACCTGCCGCTCCTCGACCGCGGGTAGGGGCGGACCCGGCGTTCCTCGGCCGCGGGTCCGCCGGTGCGCTATCGTTTCCACTGAGCGGAAGAACCGCTCGCTTTCCGCGCACGAGGGGGTGTGTGATCGAGCCATGCTGCCGAAGCTCGCGCCGAACGACAACCACTACGGTGAGCCGGTGGGCGACGCCATTCCCGCCCGCGTCGCCGGGGTGATCGGCCTCGACGCCGAGCACCGTGAGATCTGGGAGCTCGCCCGCCCGCACCTCCGGGTGCGGGACAACGACGCGCACACGCTCTACGCCTACGGTCTGGCCCGCGCGCTGTGCGCGGCCGAGCCCGAGGCCGATCCGGCCGTGGTGCTGCCCGCGATCCTGCTGCACGACACCGGATGGTCGTGCGTGCCGGAGGAGCTCGTACTGCGCGCGATCAGCCCGCGCGGCGGCGATCCCGAGCTCGTGCGGTGGCACGAGCGGGAGGGGACGCGGATCGCGATCGAGATCCTCACCGCCCTCTCCGCGCCGCCCGGGATCGCGGCCGAGGTCGCCGACATCGTCTCCCAGCACGACAGCGTGCGGGAGGCCCGGTCGCTGAACGACGCGCTCGTGAAGGACGCCGACAAGCTGTGGCGGGTGAGCCCGCACGGGATCGACACGGTGATGGACTGGTTCGGTCTCGACCGCGAGGAGGCGAACCGCCTCTGCTCCTGGCGCGTGCACGACCATCTGCACACGGACGCCGCGCGGCAGATGGCCCGCGGGCTCTCTGCGCTCGCCTCGATCGACGCGCTCCCCGAGCGGGTGGCGCTGGGGTGAGGGGCCGTGCGCAGTAGCGATGCGGGGCGCACGGTCGCGTCCCGCATCCTCGCGGTGCTCGAGGTCTTCGAGGAGCACGGCCCGCTGCTCTCGCTCTCCGAGATCGCCGAGCACGCCGGCCTTCCCGTCTCGACGGCGCACCGCATCGTCGCGGAGCTGCACGAGTGGGGCGCGCTCGCGCGCGACTCCCAGGGACGGTACCAGGTGGGCCTGCGGCTCTGGGAGCTCGCGCAGAACGCGAGCCGTCGGCTCAGGGACACGGCGAGGCCCTTCCTGCAGGATCTCTTCTCGCTCACGGGCGAGACCGCGCACCTGGCCGTGCGCGAGGGCAACGAGGCGCTGTACGTCGATCGGGTCTACGGGTCGAAACGGGTGCCCCGGGCGTCGCGGATCGGCGGCCGGCTGCCGCTGCACGCGACCGCCGTCGGCAAGGTGCTGCTCGCGGGCGAGGAGTCGTGGTTCCGGGAGGCCTACCTCGCGGGCAAGCTGCGCTCCCTGACGCCCTACACCCACACCGACCCGGCCGAACTCGCCGACGAGCTCGCGGAGATCGCGCAGCGGGGATACGCGGTGACGGGGGAGGAGGCGCGCGCCGGCGCGTGCTCGATCGCGGTGCCGGTGGCGATCGACCGGGGCTCGGGGCCACGCGCCGCCGGGGCCGCGATCGGCCTCGTCGCCTTCGCCTCGCAGTTCCCCACCCTCACCCGCCACCTGCCGGCGCTGCAGGGGATCGCACGCCGGATCGAGGCCGCGAGCCAGCACCGGCCGGCCCCGCCGCGCTGAGACGCGGGGGCGTCCGCCGCGGCTCGGCGACTCGCCCCGAGGAACTCGTTTCCACTGGCCGGAAAGCGCCCGGAGCTTCGCGAGGAATCCCGCCCATACTTTCGACAGGCCCAGCATTCAACGGAGAAATCGTGAAGGAGTCGGCAATGACCGCACCGGAGAGCACAGCCGGCGGCTGCCCCGTCGCGCACGGGCACCACGGCTACGAGCCGTTCGCGCAGAAGAACCCCTTCCCCGCCTACGCCGAGCTGCGGCGCGAGGAGCCGGTGATGTTCGACGAGCGCGTCGGGTACTGGGTCGTCACCCGCTACGACGACGTGAAGGCCGTCTTCGACGACTGGGAGACCTTCTCGAGCGAGAACGCCCAGGCGCCGGTGCGTCAGCGCGGCGCGGAGGCCAAGCGCATCATGGAGGAGGGCGGCTTCACCGCTTACTCCGGCCTCTCGGCGCGCCGCCCGCCCGAGCACACCCGCATCCGCAGGGTGGCGCAGAAGGCCTTCACGCCGCGCCGCTACCGCGCCCTCGAGCCGTCGATCCGCGCTCACGTCGTGCGCCGGATCGAGGCGATGCTCGCCCGCCCCGAGGCGACGGGCGACTTCTTCGCCGACCTCGCCTACGACGTGCCGACGGTCACGATCCTCACCCTCATCGGCGCCGACACCGACCAGGTCGATCTGTTCAAGGCCTGGAGCGACTCCCGCGCCGCGATGACCTGGGGCGACCTCAGCGACGAGGAGCAGATCCCGCACGCGCACAACCTCGTCGACTACTGGCAGGAGTGCCTGCGGCTGGTGCGGGACGCGCACGAGCACGATCGCGATACGCTCGTGGGCGACCTGGTGCGCGCCCAGCGGGAGGGTGATGAGATCAGCGACCACGAGATCGCCTCGGTGGTCTACAGCCTGCTCTTCGCCGGTCACGAGACCACCACGACCCTCATCTCCAACGCGATGCGGGTGCTGCTCGCGCACCCGGAGCAGTGGGCCGAGGCGGTCGCCGATCCGCAGCGGATCGGCCCCGCGATCGACGAGGTGCTGCGCTACAGCGGCTCCATCGTCGCGTGGCGCCGCAAGGCGCTGCAGGACGCGGAGGTCGGCGGGGTCGCGATCCCGGCCGGCGCCGAGCTGCTGCTCGTGATGGGATCCGCGAACCGCGACGAGAGCCGCTTCGAGGACGGCGAGGTGTTCGACAGCACCCGGCCCAACGCGCGCGAGCATCTGAGCTTCGGCTTCGGCATCCACTACTGCCTCGGCAACATGCTCGCGAAGCTGCAGACGAAGATCGCCCTCGAGGAGATCGCGCGGCTGATGCCCGATGTGCGCCTGCAGGACGGCGCCGACATCGACTTCCGCGAGAATCTCTCCTTCCGCGTGCCGCTCGAGGTGCCCGTGACCTGGAAGGGGGCCGCAGCATGACCGCGCAGAGCCGGCCTCTGATCCAGTTCTTCGACGAGGGACTGCCCGCCGACCACGACCTGCTCGGCGGGAAGTGCGCCTCGCTCGCGACGATGACCGCGGCGGGCATGCCGGTGCCGCCCGGCTTCGCGGTGACGACCGCGACCTACGACGAGTTCGTCGCGGACTCGGGGCTCGCCGCGAAGATCGCCGAGGCGCTCGCCGCGCTCGACCCCGACGACGTGATGGACGTGGACCGGGTCTCGCAGCGGATCCGCGACGCCATCTGCCGGGTCGAGGTCTCCGCACGACTGCGGGACTCCTTCGACGAGGCGTGGCACCGGCTGCAGAGCCGCTTCGCCGAGCCGGTGCCGGTCGCCGTGCGCTCATCGGCCACCGCCGAGGATCTCCCCGACGCGAGCTTCGCGGGCCAGCAGGACACCTATCTCTGGCTCACGGAGACGAGTGAGGTGCGCGAGCACATCCGCAAGTGCTGGGCATCGCTCTACACGAGCCGCGCGATCATCTACCGGCTCAAGAACGGCATCCCCGAGGAGGGGCTGTCGATGGCGGTGGCGGTGCAGAAGATGGTCTCCGCGAAGACCGCCGGTGTCGCCATGACGCTCAACCCGAGCACCGGCGACCGCTCCAAGATCGTCATCGACGCGTCGTGGGGGATCGGCGAATCGGTGGTCTCGGGCCACGTGACCCCCGACAACATCATGCTCGACAAGGTGCTGCTCTCGGTGGTGAGCGAGCACATCGGCGACAAGCACATCGAGCTCGTACCCGACGCGGCGCAGCGGGGCCTCGTCGAACGCGAGGTCGAGTCCGCACGCCGAACCATTCGCTGCCTGGACGACGCGCAGCTGCTCGCCGTCGCCGAGCTCGCGAAGCGCGCCGAACGCCACTACGGCACGCCGCAGGACGTCGAGTGGGCGATCGACCGCGACCTCCCCGACGGCGAGAACCTGCTGCTGCTCCAGGCGCGCCCCGAGACCGTGCACTCCTCGAAGCCGCAGGAGCCGGGGCCGGCCACCGCGGCCACGGGGGTGTCGAGCCTCACCTCCATGCTCACGGGCTCGATCAAGCTTCCCTGAGACCACCAGACACGAGAACAGGAACACGACAATGACGTTAGATTCCAGCGCAACCGCCCTGAAGTCCTTCCCGAGCGCCGCGGACATCCCCGTGCCGGCGGGCGCCGAGGACTGGGAGTCGCTCTACCCCTACTACCTGCCCTTCCGCGAGGGCGACGGCTCGGAGAACAAGTTCTGGTTCTGCGACAGCCAGCACTGGCCCACGGTCTTCAAGCCCTTCGAGACGATCGGCGGCGAGTTCGCGGTGAAGTGCCTCGGGCAGTACAACACCCGGCACCTGCTCATCCCGCCGGCCAACGGCATCGAGTTCAAGATCCACCTCGGCTATCTCTACATGAGCCCCATCGCGGTCGCCCCCGAGGACATCCCGGCCCGCGTGCCGGAGTTCGAGCGCCGCGTCGGCCACTACTTCGGCAACTGGGAGCGCCTGCTCGACGACTGGAAGGAGAAGGTGCGCGGCACCATCGCCGAGATGGAGGAGCTGCGCTTCGAGCCGCTGCCCGAGATGGTGCCCTTCGAGGACATCGAGAGCGGCAAGGCCAAGGACGGCTCCGAGGTGCTCATGGAGAACTACGACCGGTTGATCCAGCTCGCCTACCAGAACTGGCAGTACCACTTCGAGTTCCTCAACCTCGGGTACCTCGCCTACCTCGACTTCTTCACCTTCGCGAAGGAGCGGTTCCCGGGCATCCCCGATCAGGCGATCGCGAAGATGGTGCAGGGCGTCGACATGGAGCTGTTCCGGCCCGACGACGAGCTCAAGGAGCTGGCCGTGCTGGCGGTCGAGCTCGGGCTGCAGTCCGCCTTCGCGAACACCGACGACGTTGCGGGCACCCTCGCCGAGATCGGGCGGCGCGACGGCGGCGAGCTGTGGCTCTCGCGCTACAGCGATGCGCAGGATCCGTGGTTCAACTTCACCGTCGGCAACGGCTTCTACGGGCACGACAAGTACTGGAACGAGCACCAGGAGATCCCCCTCGGCTACATCAAGGACTACATCCGCCGGGTCGACGCCGGTCAGACGATCCTGCGCCCCAAGGACGAGCTGATCGCCGAGCGCGACCGTATCGTGAGCGAGTACCGGAGCCTGCTCGAGGGCAACGACCTGGCCGCCTTCAACGCGAAGCTCGGGCTCGCGGCCACGGCCTACCCCTACGTCGAGAACCACAACTTCTACATCGAGCACTGGACGATGGGGGTGTTCTGGCGCAAGGTGCGGGAGCTCGGCCGGGTGTTCGCGGCCGCCGGCTTCTGGGCCGATGAGAGCGACATCCTCTATCTCACCCGCGGCGAAGTGCGCGACGCGCTCTTCGACTACGTCACGGGCTGGGCGGTCGGCAGCGACGCGGTCGGGCCCCGGTACTGGCCCGCCGAGATCGAGCGGCGCGCGCGGATCGTCGCGGCCCTGCAGACGCAGCGCCCGCAGCCCGCGTTGAACACGCCTCCCGCGGAGATCACCGAGCCCTTCACGCAGATGCTCTGGGGCATCACCACCGAGCAGGTGCAGCAGTGGCTCAGCGACGACGAGGGCGACGACGGCACCATCACGGGCATGGCCGCCTCGCCCGGCGCGGTCGAGGGCCGCGCGCGCGTCGTGTACCACGCCGACGAGCTCGGGCAGGTGCAGGACGGGGAGATCCTCGTCGCCACGATCACCGCTCCCTCCTGGGGCCCGGTGTTCGGCAAGATCAAGGCCACCGTAACCGACATCGGCGGCATGATGAGCCACGCCGCGATCGTGTGCCGGGAGTACGGCCTTCCCGCCGTCACCGGCACGGGCAACGCCTCGACCACGATCTCGACCGGGCAGCTGATCCGCGTCGACGGCAACACCGGCCGCGTCGAGATCCTGGAGGGCTGATCCCGTGACGCACGATCCCGCTCCCCCGGCAGAGCCCGCCGTCGTCCTGGTGACGGGCGCCGGCGGCGGTCTCGGCCGCGCCTTCGCCCTCGGCTTCGCCGACCGCGGCTACGCCGTGGCGGTGGCCGACATCGACGCCGACGGCGCGGCCGAGACGGCCCGCCTCGTCGAGGAGTGCGGCTCCCGCGCCTGGCACGGCCGCCTCGATGTCACCTCCGTGACGTCCACGGAGGAGGTCGCAGCGGCGGTCGCCGAGCTCGGAGGGGGCCGGATCCGCGCCCTGGTGAACAACGCCGGCCTCTACGCGGGCATAACCCGAGCACCGATCGAGGAGCTCGACCCCGACGAGTGGGACCGCGTCATGGCGGTCAACGCGAAGGGGCCGTGGCTCATGACCCGGGCCGCGTCGCCGTACCTGGGTGAGGGGTCCCGCGTCGTCAACATCGCGTCGGCGACCGTCTACTCGGGCTCGGAGCACTGGGCGCACTACGTCTCGTCGAAGGGGGCGGTCATCGGCCTCACCCGCGTGATGGCGAAGGAGCTCGGCCGCCGCGGGATCGCCGTCAACGCGATCGCCCCCGGCTTCACGCTCACGGAGGCGAGCTACGGCCTCATCGAGGGCGCCGAGCACTACGGCGTCGAGCGCGGCGCTCTGCGGCGCGCCTCGCAGCCCGAGGACATCGTGGGTGCGGCCCTCTTCCTCGCCGGCCCCGACGCCGCCTTCGTGAGCGGGCAGACGCTCGTGGTCGACGGCGGCCGCCAGTTCATCTAGCCGCAGCACCGCAATACGCACCAGGAAAGGAGAAGCCAGTGTCGAAGATCATCTTCACGAGCTCCGAAGGCGTCGTCACCGAGGTCGACGCCACCCCCGGCGACTCGGTCATGGAGACCGCGGTGCGCAACGGGGTGCCCGGCATCGTCGCCGAGTGCGGCGGATCGCTGTCGTGCGCCACGTGCCACGTCTTCGTCGACGAGGCCGATCTCTCCGAGCTCCCGGCGATGGAGGAGATGGAGGACGAGATGCTGTGGGGCACCGCCGTGGACCGCCGCGAGAACTCCCGCCTCAGCTGCCAGCTGCGCGTCTGCGAGGGCGCCGAACTGCACGTCGCGACCCCTGAGACGCAGGTCTGATCATGGCCGGCCTCCTCATCATCGGCTCCTCCCAGGCCGGCGTGCAGCTCGCGGTGTCGCTCCGGGCCCTCGGCTACGAACCGGCCATCACGCTGCTGGGCGACGAGGATCACCGCCCCTACCAGCGCCCGGCGCTGTCCAAGGAGTTCCTGCAGGACAGGATCACGAAGGAGTCGCTGATCTATCGCAGCCAGGACTACTGGGACGAGCACGGGATCGCGGTCGTCAAGGGCGAGTGGATCGCCGAGGTCGAGACCGCGGCCGACGGCTCGGGCGTCGCCCGCTCGGCGACCGGCCGCGAGTTCGCCTTCGACCGTCTGGCGCTCACGGTCGGCGCCCGGGCGCGGCGCCTCTCCATCCCCGGATCCGATCTCGACGGCGTGCTCTACCTCCGCACCGCCGACGACGCGCTCGACCTCAAGGCGCGCGCGCCCGAGGTCGAGAACGTCGTCGTCATCGGCGGCGGCTTCATCGGCATCGAGGCCGCCGCGAGCCTGCACGCCATGGGCAAGCGGGTCACGATCCTCGAGTTCGGCCCGCGCCTCGTGGGCCGCGCCGTGGGCGAGCAGACCTCCGAGTTCCTCCGAGCGCACCACGTCGCGCAGGGCATCGACGTGCGGCTCGCCGCAGCAGCCGACCGGATCGTCGGCGAGGATCGGGGTGACGGCGTCGCGCGCGTCACCGGCGTGGTCGTGGGGGAGGAGGTCATCCCCGCCGACATCGTGCTCGTGGGCATCGGCGTGATCCCCAACACCGCACTCGCCGAGCAGCTCGAACTCCAGGTCGACAACGGCATCGTCGTGGACCGCTACGCGACGGCCTCCGACGGCGTCACGCTCGCCATCGGAGACTGCTCGAACCTGCCGAATCCGATCCCGAACTCGCCGGCCGGCGAGCGGGTGCGCTTCGAGAGCGTCAACCACGCGATCGAGCAGGCGAAGGTCGCGGCGTACGCCCTCACGGGACGGCAGGAGGAGTACGGCGGGATCCCCTGGTTCTGGTCGAACCAGGGCGAGCTCAAGCTGCAGATCGCCGGCCTGTCGTCGGGCTACGACCGCGTGGTCGACCGCAGTCCCGGGGAACCGGGCAAGCTCTCCGTGCTGTACTACCGCGGGGAGCAGCTGATCGCCGCCGACTGCGTCAACGCGCCGCTCGACTTCATGATGGTGCGGCAGGCCCTGAACCGCGGTGTGAACCTGCCCGCCGAGGCGGTCGGCGACCCCGCGGTGCCCCTGAAGTCCGTGCTGGCAGCCGCCGAAGCCCTCACTCCAGCATCCGCCATCGACACCACCGGGAAGTGATGACCGTGCCGACCCACCCCATCCCCGCCGCCACGCCCATCGGGGCCACCGGGCCCATCGACACCTCGCCGATCCAGCTCACCCCCGCCGCGGGCGCCGACCTCGATCCGATCTGGGCCGCGGTGGTGCCGGAGACGCGGGCGCGCTCCAACGACATCCACCTGCCGATCTCGCTCGCCTACGCCGAGCGCCTCATCGCCGCGCATCCGGAGGCCGATGCCGAGCTCGTGCGGGTGACGATCCTGCTGCACGACACGGGGTGGGGGCGCGTCGACGAGTCGCGCATCATCTCCGAGGGCTTCGGCGGCGACTGGCGCAAAGCCGACATCCGCTTCCAGCACGAGCAGCAGGGCTGCGAGATCGCCCGCGAGGTGCTGCCCGGTCTCGGCTACGACGGCGGCTTCGTGGAGGCCGTCTGCGCGATCATCGACGGCCACGACACGCGCCCCGAGGCTCGCTCGCTCGAGGACGCGCTCGTGCGCGACGCCGACCGGCTGTGGCGCTTCGATCACGCGGGGATCGCACTCGCCTCGGGCTGGTTCGGCCTCGACCCGGCGGCCTACTCCGACCGGCTCCGGGCCGAGATCATCCCCGAACTGCTGAGCGAGGCCGCGATCGCGATGGCGAACGCCGACCTCGACCGCTCGCAGGCGCTGCTGAAGACCGGGGTGCTGCGATGAGCGGGACCGAAGCCGCGCCACGCTGGACCCACGTCGACGACCACTTCATCGACGGCGCGTGGGTCGCGGCCCACGGCGCCGAGCGGATCGAGGTCGTCGACCCCGCCACCGGCGAGGTGTGGGCGAGCGTGCCCGCGGGCGACCAGCACGACGTCGACGCCGCGATGGCTGCCGCCCGCCGCGCCTTCGACGAGGGGCCGTGGCCGCGCATGACGCCGCACGAGCGCGCCGACGTGCTGCTGCGCTTCGCGGACGAGGTCGAGACGCGCGCCGACGGGCTCTCCCTCACGAACACGCTGGAGAACGGTTCGCCGGTCGCCGAGACGAGCGGCGCCGCCGCGAACGCCGCGGGGATCCTGCGCTACTTCGCGTCGCTCGCCGGCCACCTCGAGCGCGAGGACGTGCGGCCCTTCCCCCACGGCGGCGGGCGCAGCGTGGTGCGGCGCGACCCGCTCGGCGTGTGCGCGCTCATCGCGCCCTGGAACTTCCCGATCAACCTCGTCGTGATCAAGCTCGCGCCGGCCCTCCTCGCCGGCAACGCGGTCGTCATCAAGCCGGCCTCGCCCACGCCGCTCTCGATCCGCTACATCGTCGAGGCCGCCGCTGCGGCCGGCGTTCCGGCCGGGGTGATCAACCTCGTCACCGGGCCCGGCCGGATGGGCGACGCCATGGTGCGGCATCCGCACGTCGACAAGGTCGCGTTCACCGGCTCGACCGAGGTGGGGCGCCGCATCGCCGCCGCGTGCGGCGAGCTGCTGCGGCCCGTCACGCTGGAGCTCGGCGGCAAGTCGGCGGCGATCCTGCTCGACGACGTCGACCTCGACGCCTTCGCCGGAGTCTTCGTGCGCTCCTGCATGCGCAACACCGGCCAGACCTGCTACATCTCGACCCGGATCCTCGCCCCGCGCTCGCGCTACGAGGAGATCGTGGCGCGCATCGGCGGCATCGTCTCCGCCGCGCCGCAGGGCGATCCCCTGGATCCCGCGACTGTCTTCGGCCCCGTCGCGAACCGGCCGCAGTACGAGTCGGTGCTCGACCACCTCGCCTCCGCCCGCGCCGAGGGGGCCCGCTTCGTGACGGGCGGGGATCCCGTGCCGGGCCCCGGCCTCTTCATCGCCCCGGCCGTGCTCGCCGACGTCGCGCCCGGGATGCGGGTGGCCCGCGAGGAGATCTTCGGGCCGGTCGTCACGATCCAGCCCTACGAGACCGTGGAGGAGGCGGTCGAGATCGCCAACAGCACCCCGTTCGGCCTGGGCGGCATCGTGTTCTCGGCCGACGAGGCGCGCGCCTTCGCCGTCGCGGAGCGGGTCGACAGCGGCTCGGTGGGCGTGAACTTCTTCGCGTCGAACCACGCCGCGCCCTTCGGCGGACGGCATGACTCGGGCCTCGGCGTCGAGTACGGGGTAGAGGGACTCGAGCAGTACGTCGCCTTCAAGTCGATCCACCGCCGGTAGGCGCCCCGTCGCGCTGCACGGCCGGGATCGGGTTCGTGCGCCCGGGGCCGGGTCCATGCGCCCGGCGCCGTCTTCGCGCCCGCGGGCGCTACGCTCGTCGGGAGACGGGACTCGAGGCGAGGAGGCGGCATGAGCGAGCAGGCACTCGGCGGCGCTGATGGCTCGAGCCCGCAGGGCGTGCTCGATCGGGCCCTCGGGATGCTCGGCTGCTTCAGCGAGGACGAGCCCGAGCTCACGGCGGCGGAGCTCGGGCGCCGCACCGGCCTCGCCTCCTCCACGCTGCACCGCCTGCTCGGCACCCTGCTCGAGCGCGGGCTGCTGGTGCGGATGCCCGAGCACCGCTACGCCGTGGGGCCGCGGCTGTGGGAGTTCGGCGAGCTCTCGCCGCTCGCGCTGCGCCTGCGGGAGCGCGCGATCCCGCACCTCATGCGCCTCTACGAGGCGACGGGCGAGAACGTGCACCTCGGCGTGCTCGACGGCGAGCCCGAGGACGCGCGGGTGCTGTACGTCGGCCGGGTGACCGGGCGCCGCTCGATCCCCACCGTGACCCGCGCCGGCGGGCGGGGTCCGCTGCACACGACCGGCGTGGGCAAGGCGCTGCTCGCGGGGTGCGACGAGGCCTGGCTCTCCCGCTACTTCGCGACCCCGCGCGAGCGGGAGACCGTGCACTCCATCGTGGACGAGCGCGCGCTGCGCGAGGACCTGCGCCTGACGCGCGCGCGGGGGTACGCGCTCACCCGCGAGGAGATGACGCTGGGCAACATCTCGGTCGCGGCCGCCGTGCCCCGGGTCGCCGGTCTGCCGCCCATCGCGCTGGGTGTGGTCGTGCACATCGACCGGGCCGATGAGCGCCTGCTGTCGCGACTCGTCCAGCAGTCGGCGCGCGAGATCCTCGCCGAGATCCGGGCGTAGCCCCGCTCGGCCTACCCGCCCGCCTTCGCCGTGAGAAGGGGTGCTTCCGTCGAGAACATGCCGCGTTTCGACGGTATCGATGCTGTTCTCAGCAGACGGCACTGTTCTCGACGGCGGGGCTGAATGCAGACGGGATGTGGAGACCCTCCACCTCAGCCGGTCGATCCCGCGCGCCGGAGCGCGCTACCGGGTGCGCACGGCGACGCTCTGCAGCACGCCCTGCTCGACGCCGTGCGCGAGCATCGTGAGGAGCGCGCCTCGCAGGATCTCGCTCTCGTCGTCCCCCAGGCTCTCCGTCAGCAGTCGCTCGACGCGATCGACCGCCGGTCGCAGCGCATCGTGCGTGGTGCGACCCAGCTCGGTGGGGGTGAGCACCTTGCGGCGGCGGTCCTCCGTGCTCTGCGCGCGCGCCACGAGGCCGTTGCGCACCATGCGCTCGGTGAGGTCGGTGATCGTCGAGCGGTCGAGATCGAGCGCCGTGCCCAGGTCGGCCTGGCTGATCCCGGGCCGCCGCAGCAGCGCGGCGAGTGCCGCGAACTGCACGCTCGACACCTCGCGGGAGACCTCGCGCATCCACAGCGCGTGGTGCAGCTGCTGCGCCCGGCGCAGCAGGTGGCCGGTGTGGTACTCGGCGATGCGTTCCGCGTTCATCGGCTCCCCGGGGTGACGGATGAGGGTCGGATCCTCAGCGTAGTGCAGGCGGGGAACGCCGGGGAGGCGGGCGACCGGGTCCCGGGCTGTTCCCCCTTGAGCTCCTCGCGTCGGGATCAGGCTATGCGACATTGCCTCGGAGAGGTCCTCCAGCCGCGCAACCGCCTCTTGTCCCCTTTGTGGGGGACAAGAGATCGACAACCTATACGGCGCGGGGCCTTTGCGTGAGACGCTGCAGCAAGCTCATCGAAAACAAGGAGGTTTATGGACCACGATAGCTGGATCAACGCCAAACCATACGGTCAGCTCAAGACCGGGAACGGCTCGCTCTCCGTTACGCACCTGAACTGGACCGGTGCTCGCCTGCAGTGGGCAGGGGGGTCATCGACGACCGCCAGGCGCAGCGCGTACAACGTGACGTGGTGGAACTATCCAGGGACCCTGGTTGGCAAGTACCCGATCTCTGGTCGGACGATCTGGTAGAGGCGACAACCGTGAATGCATCAGTGAAGATCCGGCTCGTCGGCTCTCTCGTGTTCGCTGCCTTGGCAGCTATGGCGCTCGTGCTGGCCTGGCAGACGTTCGTCTCGTCCGGTCCCGGTTTCGCAGACCCTAAACCGGATAACCGGCCGGACCTGGCGGTGCTCGAATCGGAGCAGAACCGCGAGGATGTGCTGCCGACCGACCTCGCCTATGCCGCAGAGGATGTCGGACAGGATGGCATCCAGACGGCTGCAACGCGGTATCTCGGCAAGGGAGCGAGGGCGAGCTACTGGGCGGCTCTCGACAACGGCGGGAACGTGTGCCTGCTCTTCCGGCTTCCAGCTGGAGTGCTGGGACACGCGTGCGGGCCCGCCACCCAGTTCAACCGGGAGGGAGTCGCCGTCGCGATCGAGGACGTCGACAATGGAGAATACCTCGAAGCCAGGCTGCTGCCTGACCGGGCGGATCCGAAGAGCGGATCCGAGTACCTACTGGAGGTCCCGAACGTCATCGCGATCAGCCCGAGCCTGAGAGCGGAGGAGTCCGTAGAGATAGGGATTGCCGTCGACCGGGGAGAGCCGATTCGATTCGGGGTCCTGGGAGAGGTGCCTCGCGATCAGTTGTGAGGCGCCCTCGCCGCAACCGCATCGAGCAGAGACGGGGTCCGGCCGCGAGTGTATTGCGGCCGGACCCCGCTCCGTTCCGTCGCACACCGGCTCCCGGTGCGCGACGGAACACGTCCGCGCCTATCCGGTGACTCCCCCCCACAGATCGGTGAAGCCGGCGCGGTAGTCGGCCTCGCGGAACCACGAGCCGGAGGACTGCCCGTCGGCCGTCAGATCCAGCCCGCTCGCGACGTCCTGGGTGAAGAGGCGGCGGAACGGGAACGGCTCGCCCTGCACGGCGACGCCGGCGAAGGTCTTCGAGAGACGGTGCACTTCGAGCCGCGGTGCGGTCATGACCGCGCCTCCCCGCGGCGGACCGTGGCCCGGATCCGTGTCCGCAAATAGGCGGATCGCGCGGTCCGGGGCGGAACCCGCCGATCTCGCGGCCGCCGCCGCGGAGATCTGCGGCGGTTTCGATGCGGAACCGTGATGACCCGCGGGGCCCGGATGGCCGACGCCGCTCCGCTCGCTCCCAGTGAGTGGGAACGGCGACGGGCTGCCGCGCCGGCTGCTGTCACCCTGGGAGAGATCCCGTCCCTCGAAGGAGAGCACGATGTCCGAAGCGCAGAACACCTCGGTGGCCCCCGAGTCGCTGCTGGCGGCCCCCGATCAGGCCTCGCAGGCGCAGATCGATCGGGAGACCGCCGAACTGCACGCCGACTACGACCGCCGCGAGGCCGCGGGCGAGCGGTTCCCGCAGACCATCCTCGATTTCCCGCCCTACCGGTCGAGCATCCTGCGCTCGCCGACCAAGGACCCGAAGCACACGGACCCCGAGACGATCGAACTGTGGTCGCCGGCCTTCGGGCAGCGCGACGTCAAGGCGGTCGAGTCGGATCTGACGCTCAACGGCGGCCCGGGAGAACCCCAGGGCGAACGCATCACCGTGCAGGGGCGCCTGCTCGACTCGTGGGGGCGCCCCGTGCGCAACCAGTTGATCGAGGTGTGGCAGGCGAACGCGGGCGGCCGCTACATCCACAAGCGGGATCAGCACCCGGCCCCCATCGACCCCAACTTCACCGGCGCCGGCCGCATGATCACGGACGACGACGGCGAGTACAAGTTCACCACGATCAAGCCGGGGCCCTACCCGTGGCGCAATCACGTGAACGCCTGGCGTCCCGCCCACATCCACTTCTCGGTGTTCGGCACCTCCTTCACGCAGCGCATCGTCACCCAGATGTACTTCCCGGGCGACCCGCTGTTCCCGCTCGACCCGATCTACAACACCATCCGCAGCCAGAAGGACCGCGATCGCCTCGTCGGCGTCTACGATCACGACCTCACGGTGCCCGAGTTCTCCATGGGGTACCGCTTCGACATCGTGGTCGACGGCCCCGAGCAGACCTGGTTCGAGAACGCCACCTGGTTCGATGAGGAGGACGAGCACTGATGAACGACACCACTGCCTTCGGCCAGGTTCCGATGGCCGGCACGGTCCCGGTCGACACGGGGGCGATCGCCCTCGCCGCATCCCGGGAGGTCCCCGCGAAGACGCACGAACCGACCCCGGGGCAGACAGTCGGGCCGTTCTTCGCCTTCGGCACCGACTTCGAGAAGAAGCACCAGCTCGTGTTCCCGCACTCGCCGGGCGCGATCGTGCTGGGCGGGCGGGTGCTCGACGGAGCGGGCAACGCCGTGCCCGACTCGATGGTCGAGATCTGGCAGGCCGACAGCGACGGCAGCGTGCCGCGCGCCCGCGGCACGCTCTCGCGCGATGACCACACCTTCACCGGCTTCGGCCGCGCCTTCACCGATGACGACGGGCACTTCGAGTTCTGGACGCGCGAGCCCGGATCCGTGCGCGGCGAGGCGCCGTTCTTCGCGGTGATCGTGTACGCGCGCGGCCTGCCGGACAAGCTGCACACCCGCCTCTACCTGCCCGAGCACGAGGAGCTGCTCGCGCGGGATCCGCTGCTGTCCTCGCTCGGCGAGGCGGAGCGCGCTACGCTCGTCCTGGAGCGTACGCCCGAGGGGTGGCTGCAGCAGGACATCCGCCTGCAGGGCGAGAAGGAGACCGTCTTCCTTGCATTCTGACGCGAGTGATGAGAGCCACGTGATCGACGCGGGGCTGCTCTCGCCCGTCACCGTCGGTCTCGACGAGAGCACGTCCGACGTGGCCTTCGCCGCGCGCCTCATCGCCGCCGAGGCGGCGCTCGCGCGCGCCTGGGCCGCGGTCGGAGCGGCCCCTCGCGAGGCGGCGGAGGCGATCACGGCGGCGCTGATGCGGATCACGGATGGCGACGCGGGTGGCGATGACGCGGGCCAAGGCGCGGGATCGGCGCCGACGGCGCCCGCGCGATTCGACCTCGACGCCCTGATCGCGGGATCGGTGGCCGGCGGCAACCCGGTGATCCCCCTCGTCGGCATGCTGCGGGATCTCGTGCCCGAGCACGCCCGCGCCTGGGTGCATCGCGGGGCGACGAGCCAGGACATCATGGACACCGCGCTCATGATGACGGCCTTCGACGCCGGCATCGAGGTGCTGGCGCACCTGGTGGAGACCGACGAGGCGCTGCGGCGGTTCGCGGCGGAGCACCGCGACGAGCCCGCCGCGGCGCGCACGCTGACGCAGCACGCCGTGCCCACGACGGTCGGACTACGCGCTGCGAACTGGGCCCGCGGGGTCGAGCGCGCCGCAGCAAGGCTCGACGACGTCCTGGTCGAGCTCCCGGTGCAGCTGGGAGGCGCGGGCGGTACGCTCGCGTCCTTCGTCGCGATCGGCGGCGAGGCGGCGGCCCGCGCGCTGCCGGAGGCCTTCGCCGAGGAGCTCGACCTCGCGACGCCCGAGGCCCCCTGGCACACGCAGCGCTGGCCCGTCACCGAACTGGGCGACGCCCTCGTGCAGACGATCGACGCCCTCGGCAAGATCGCCGCCGACGTGGCCGCGCTCAGCCGCACCGAGGTCGGCGAGCTCGCCGAGGGGGCGGCGGGCGGATCCTCCGCGATGCCGCAGAAGCGGAACCCGGCGGCCTCGGTGCTGATCCGCTCCGCCGCGATCCGCGCGCCGCACCTCGCGGCGACCTTGCACACCGCCGCGGCTCTCGCGGTCGACGAGCGGCCCGACGGCGCATGGCACGCGGAGTGGCCCGCACTGCGGGAGCTGCTGCGCCTCGCGCTCGGCGCGAGCGCGACCGCGGCCCGGCTCGTGGCCGGCCTGCGGGTCGATCGCGACGCCGTGCGGCGCAACCTGGAGCTCACCCGCGGCCTCATCGTCGCCGAGCGCCTGAACCTGGAGCTGGGCCCGATCCTGGGCTCCGCGCGCGTGCGCGAACTCGTGGCCGCGGCGGGCGAGGGGGCGGACCTCGCCGGTCTGCTGCGCGCCGAGCCCGCGCTCGCCGGGGTCGACGTCGACGCGCTGCTCGATCCCGCGCAGTACACGGGCCTCGCCGCGCACCTCGTCGACGACCTAGACGACGATCCCGAACCGATCACGGAGGAGACACCATGACCCGCCCCCCGATCAGACTCGCCGACCCGGTCGGTCCCGCCGGAGCGCCGCTCGTGGTGCTCGGCCACTCGCTCGGCACGGGCACCCTGCTCTGGGAGAACGTCGTGCCGGCGCTCGCCGCCGAGTACCGCGTGACGCTGCTCTCCCTGCCCGGGCACGAGCAGACCCCCGTGCCCGCCGAGCCGTTCACGCTCGCCGAGCTGGCCGACGCGGTCGCCGAGGCGGGGCAGGAGCACGCGGGCGGACGCTTCCTGTACGCCGGCGTCTCCATCGGCGGTGCGCTGGGGCTGGAACTCGCGCTGGGTCACCCCGAGGCGCTGCTCGGAGCGGCGATCATCGCCTCGGGCGCCGAGCTGGGGGGAGCGGAGCACTGGACCGCCCGGGCCGAGATGGTGCGGCAGCAGTCGCCCGCCGCACTCGTCGGCCCCTCCTCGAAGACGTGGTTCGCACCCGACTCGATCACGAACGAGCCGGTGCTCACCGGGCGGATCCTGCGCGTGCTGCAGGAGACCTCGCCCGAGGGGTACGCGCGCTGCGCGGAGGCGCTCGCGGGGTACGACGTGCGATCGCGCCTGGGCGAGATCGCGGTGCCGATCCTCGCGGTCTACGGCGAGTTCGACACCGTGGGCCCGGAGGAGAAGCAGGACCAGATCGTGGCCGGAGTGCAGCGCGGCCGCAAGCTGCGCATCGACGGCGCTGCGCATCAGCCCCCGGCCGAGCAGCCCGACGCGGTGGCCGAGGCCCTGCTCGGCTTCTTCGCGGAGACCGCACGATGACGGACGGGGCGAGCGGGCCCGGGGGCCGACCGGCCGGCGAGGGGCTGAGCGACGCCGAGCGATATGCGCAGGGCATGGTCGTGCGCCGCGAGGTGCTCTCGGACGAGCACGTGGATCGCGCGAGCGCCGGCATCACCGGCTTCACGGCCGACTTCCAGGATTTCATCACGCGCACGGCGTGGGGCGACATCTGGTCGCGGCCCGGTCTCGACCGCCGCTCCCGCTCCGTCGCCGTGCTCACCGCGATGCTCGCGCTGGGCCACCGCGGCGAGTTCCGGATGCACGTCGCCGCAGCCCGTCGCAACGGACTCACGGTCGACGAGATCGAGGAGGTGATCCTGCAGGCCGGCCTCTACTGCGGGGTGCCGGTGGCGAACGAGGGCTTCAAGCTCGCGCGCGAGGTGCTGGAGGAGCTCGGGGACCTCTGATTTCCGCACCCGTTCGCGCCGGGCGCCGGAGGCGGGCGGTCGGGAGAACCGGGGAGCCGGAGAGCCGGTTCAGGCGTCGAGTTCGTCCAGCAGCGAGAGCCCTCGCTCCGCCCACGCGATCTCGGCGTCGGCACGGGCGACCTTGCCCTCGTATGCGAACAGCTTGAACGCCGCGATCCGCGCGTGATCCTCCGGCGCGCTGTTGGCGAGACGCCGCTCGAGGGTCGCGCTGGTGCGATCCCGGATCTCGCGCGCCTGCTGCTCGGCGCTCTCGCGCGCGGCGGTGAAGAAGGCGATGTGGTCCCGCAGCCGCTCGCGGGCGGTCGTCGGAGATCCCCACTCGAAGTAGGCCGCCAGCAGGTGCGCCTGGTCCCGCTCGGGAGCGTAGCCGAGCGGGGTGCGCTGCCACTCGCGCAGCGCTTCTCGCCCGGCCTCGGTGAGCTCGTACTGCGTCTTCGTCGCCTGTTTGCTGCCCCAGGGCACCTCGCGCGCGGCGAGCAGCCCGGCCTGCTGCATCTTGCGCAACTCGGGGTAGATCTGCGAGTCGGGGGCGTGCCACAGGTGTCCGACCGAGCTGCGGAAGTGCTTCGCCGCGTCGTAGCCGGTGAGCGGCCCGCCCGAGATGAGGGCGAGCAGGGCGGCGCGAAGACTCATGAGCGGCTTTCCGGTCGGGGCGGTCGGGCGGGCGCGAGTGGAGGGATCGCTGCGTCCAGCGTATCCCGGCGCGACGCGAGCCGATCCGCCGGAGAGGAGGGGCGGCGCTGGCACTATCAAATAACTATCTATATAGTTATTTGTACCCCGGAGCAAAGGAGCCCCCGTGACCGTCGAAGCGCTGCCCTCGTCCACCGCCAAACTGCTGACCTATCCGCTCAACGGCTGGTACGTCGCCGCGTGGGATCACGAGGCGACCGCGAAGGGGATACTCTCGCGCACCATCGCGGGGCGCCCGCTCGCGATCTACCGCACCCCCGAAGGCGCTCCGGTCGCGCTCGCCGACGCCTGCTGGCACCGGCTCGCGCCGCTCTCGCAGGGCAGGCTCATGGGCGACGGCGACATCCAGTGCCCCTATCACGGGCTGCGATTCAATCCGGCGGGTCGCTGCACCGGCATGCCCGCTCAGGAGACGCTGAACCCCTCTGCGACGGTGCCGTCGTTCCCCATCGTCGAGCGCTATCGCTACCTCTGGGTGTGGCTGGGGGATCAGACCCTCGCCGATCCCGAACTGATCCCTCCGATGACGCAGCTCGACTCCCCGGAGTGGGCCGGTGACGGCGAGACCATCTACGCCCCCTGCAACTACCAGCTGATCCTCGACAACCTCATGGATCTCACGCACGAGGAGTTCGTGCACTCCTCATCCATCGGGCAGGAGGAGCTCAGCGAGTCGGAGTTCGTGGTCGCGCACGACGAGCGCTCGGTGACGGTGACCCGCTGGATGCTGAACATCGACCCGCCGCCGTTCTGGCTGAAGAACATGCGCGACCGGTTCCCCGGCTTCGAGGGCAGGGTCGACCGCTGGCAGATCATCCACTACTCCTACCCGGGCACCATCTGCATCGATGTGGGGGTGGCGAAGGCGGGTACCGGTGCGCCGGAGGGCGATCGCTCGCAGGGCGTCAACGGCTACGTCATGAACACGATCAGCCCCGAGCACGATCGAAGCTCGCACTACTTCTGGGCCTTCATGCGCAACTATCGGCTCGAGAGCCAGCTCATCACGACCCAGCTGCGCAACGGCGTGCACGGGGTGTTCGGCGAGGACGAGCGCATGCTGAAGGCGCAGCAGGATGCCATCGACGCCAACCCCGACTACGAGTTCACCAGCCTCAACATCGACGCCGGCGGCATGTGGGTGCGGCGCCTGCTGGAGCGGGCGCTCGCCGACGAGGGCCGCGGCGGCGCGGAGCCCCCGAAGGGCGTCTACCGCCCGGCGGGGCGCCAGGGCGCGGGATCGGGATCCCCGACGCCCGGCGCCGAGGCCGCCTGATGGCCGCCGACAAGCGCGTCGAGTGGCAGTGGGCCACCGTCGCGCGCGTGAGCGACGCGGCGGAGCGGGTGCGCCGCATCGAACTCCTTCCGGATCGCGCCGTGCCGGTCAGGCCCGGTGAACATATCGACGTGGTGGTCGAGATCGGCGCGAACGCGCCGGATCGAGGCGAGTCGCGCAGCGACGAGCGCTCCTACTCGATCGTCGACGCCTCCGAGAGCGGCGACCGCTTGGCGCTCTCGGTCTTCCTCACCGAGAACTCGCGCGGAGGATCCCGGTTCATGCACGGGCTCGCCGAGGGCGATCGTGTGCGCGTGACGCAGCCGCTGCAGGACTTCCCGCTCAGGATCGGCGCGGGGTCGTACGCCCTCATCGCCGGTGGCGTCGGAATCACGGCGATCGCGGGCATGGCCAGACTGCTCGACCGACTCGGCGCGGATCTCGTGCTGCACTACGTGGGACGCTCTCGCGAGCGCATGGCCTATCTCGACGACCTGTCCGGCCTGCTGGGGGACCGCCTCGTGCCGCACATCACCGACGAGCACGGGCGCATGAGCGTGGCCGAGCTGCTCGACGGGCTGCCGGCGGGGGCAGAGGCGTACATGTGCGGGCCGATCCGGCTCATGGAGGAGATCAAGCGCGGCTGGGAGCGCGGCGGACGGGACATCACGGCGCTGCGGTACGAGACCTTCGGCAATTCCGGCTGGTTCGCGCCGGAGGCCTTCGAGGTGAGCGTGCCGCAGTACGGCGTCACCGTGCGGGTGGGCCCGGAGGAATCGATGCTGGAGGCGCTCGAGCGCGCGGGTGTCGACACGATGTACGACTGCCGGCGCGGCGAGTGCGGGCTGTGCGAGGCGCGCATTCTCGAACTCGACGGGCGGGTGGATCACCGCGACGTGTTCTACTCCGAGCGCCAGAAGGCGCCCAACTCGAAGATGTGCTGCTGCGTTTCGCGGGTGATCGAGGGGGCGCCGGCGACGCCGGGCGCGCACCCCGGGAGCGAAGCGGCTCAGGCGGCCCTCGCGTACCGGCCCGCCGGCCGGACCTCCCGGGTGGTCGTCGAGCTGAGCTGAGGATCCGTGTGACAGTGCGCGGACGCTCAGACTCCATGCGTCTCATGTCTGTCCCGGCGCGCGGCGGGACCTCAGACTTCCTCATAGTCCCGTCGCGATGACGCGTTGCGGGTCGACTCGAGGAGGAATCGAATGACGAAGCACATGACGGGAAACGCCTTGTTGGGGGCGATTACGGTGGGTGCGGGTGCCGGGCGGCCGATCCCGGATGCCGCGACGGGCGAGACGATCGGGTACGCGCCGGTGCACACGGTGGCGGATCTGGATGCGGCGGTCGACGCGGCCCGCGCGGCGCAGCAGGGGTGGGCCGGCCTCGGGCACGAGGAGCGATCGCGGCTGCTGCGGCTCGCGGCGGACGAGATCGATGCGCACGCCGAGGATCTCGCGCGGATCATCGCGCGGGAGCAGGGCAAACCGCTGAACGGCGCCGGCGCGCGGTTCGAAGCGGCGGGGTGTGCGGTGTGGGTGCGGAACGCGGCCGACACGGTGATCGAGCCCGAGGTGCTGTTCGAGGCGGAGGGCACCCGGTCCGAGTTGCACTACGCGCCTTTGGGAGTGGTGGCGGCGATCGGGCCGTGGAACTGGCCGGCGCTGATCGGGATCTGGCAGATCGCACCCTCGCTGCGGATGGGGAACACGGTCGTGGTGAAGCCGAGCAGCTACACGCCGCTCAGCGTGCTCGCGGTGGTCGAGCTGATGAACCGGCACCTGCCGGAGGGGGTACTCGCGGTGGTCTCGGGCAACCGCGAGGTGGGCGCGGGGATCGCGAAGCACCCGGGGATAGACAAGGTGATGTTCACCGGATCGACCGAGACGGGGCGGGAGATCGTGCGCGGTTCGGCGGAGAACCTGGCGCGGCTGACCCTGGAGCTGGGCGGCAACGACCCGGGGATCGTGCTGCCCGGCGCGGATCCGAAGGCGATCGCCGAGGGCCTGTTCTGGGGGATCTTCATCAACACCGGGCAGACCTGTGCCGCACTGAAGCGGCTGTACGTGCACGATTCGGTGCACGACGACGTGGTCGCCGAACTGCAGGCGCTGGCCGAGTCGATCCCGATGGGTCCCGGCACCGGGGAGGAGAACCTGCTCGGTCCGCTCACGACGCCGCAGCAGTTCGAGATCGTCAGCCGGCTCGTGGACGACGCCCGCGCGCGCGGCGCGAGGATCGTCACGGGAGGTGGGCCCGCCCCGGAGCTCGGGGCGCAGTTCTACCGCACCACGATCGTGACGGACATCGAGGACGGGGCGGCGCTGGTCGACGAGGAGCAGTTCGGGCCGGTGATCCCGGTGATCCGCTACACCGACCTCGACGACGCGATCGAGCGCGCCAACGCGTCGGAGCAGGGCCTTGGGGCGTCGGTGTGGGGGGACCCGGCGGAGGCGCGCGAGGTGGCCGAGCGCATCGAGGCCGGTACGGTGTGGGTGAACCAGCACGGCACGCTCAACCCGATGGTGCCGTTCGGCGGCGTCAAGGCGTCCGGGTACGGCCTCGAGTTCGGCGCGCACGGCCTGAAGGCGGTCGCCGCACCCAAGGTCATCACCGTGTGAACCACGACCGTTCTTCACGGTTTGGGGGCGCGTCTGCTGCGCTGGTCGTGCAGCAGACGCGCCCCTGATTCATGCGCATTGCGCCGCGCCCTGCAACGCGCGGAAGTGCCGCAGCAGACACGCACGTTCTGCCGCCGCAGCCCGGAATTGCTCTCATGCGCACTGGATTGACCCCGGTGCGCATGGTCGCTCCGAACCCGTTCGCAGCGGATGAAGGGCGACCTATCGTAGCCACTGCGGGTACCCCGCACGGGACCGGAGGAACCCCCGGAGGATCCCCAGGATCAACGGCGCAAGCCACGCATTCCCCAATTTCAATGGCGAAGTACTCACGAAGGAATGGTAAGCAAAATGAACGAACTGAATGGTGAGCCTCGAGGCATCAGGCGCTTCGGCAAGCTGCGCAGCGGTGCCCTCCTCGGTCTGGCGCTTCCGGCAGCGCTGTTCCTCTCGGCTTGCGGCGGTGGTGGCACTTCGAGTGCGAGCGCCGGCGCCGCCGACGCCAGCGGCGAGCCCGCGGCAGCGGTGAGCTGCGGCGACGTGCCGGTCAAGGACGCGAACGATCCCGATGGCCTGCTCGCCGAGCTGCCCGAGAACGTGCGTGCGGCCTTCAACGGCTGGCCAGACAAGGTTGAGACCAGCGCCTTCGCCGAGCTGTCGTCGAAGGTCGCCGAGGGGCCGGTCGCCGTCGGCTACTTGCAGCAGGACTCGGGCAGCCCGGTCGCGGCGGCGCTGAGCACCGAAATTCGCAAGCTCGCCGATGAGTCGATCGCGGCCGGTGAGGTTTCCGAGCTGCTGGTCGAGACCCCGGGCGGGGCGGGCGGCGAGGTCACCGCCGCGGATCAGGTGCGCGCTTTCGAACAGCTCGTGCGCAAGGGCGCCGATGTGATCATCGCGCAGCCCCTCTCCGGTGAGGCGCTCGTGGGCGCCGTGAACTCCGCAGGCGAGCAGGGGATCCCGACGGTGACCTTCACGGGCTATGTGGCTTCCCCGTACGCGCTCAATATCAGCCCGAACGGGTTCGACGCCGTGGCCCAGCACGTGGCCCGCGGTGCGGAGATGATCGGCGGCGACGGCAAGGTGCTGCTCGTGCAGGGCATCGAGGGCATGACCGTCAACACGACGTCGATCGAGACCGCCGAGCAGGTGCTCGGTTTCTGCGAGGGCATCGAGATCGTCGGCAAGCCGGCAGGTAACTTCAACGATCCGGGTGCCAAGACCGCGGTGATGAGCTTCCTGTCCTCGTACCCGACCGAGATCGACATGGTCTATCAGGTCGCTTCGATGGGAGCAGGCGTCTTCGCCGGTTTCGACGATGCCGGTCGTGACAACATGCCGCTCGTGCTCGACAATCTGCCGACCGCTGCGTCGCTCGCGTGGTGGGAGCAACTCCGTCCCGACGGCTACCAGGGGCTTGCGATCCCGGGTACCGGCACGCAGTTCGGCGAGGCGCTCTGGGAGGTCGCCATGCGCACGATGCGGGGCGAAGGCCCGAAGATCAACCAGATCGCCCTCGAGACGCAGTTCATTACGGACGAGAACGTGAGCGAGTACGCGGTGCCCGGCGCCACGATCACGTCGGCCGAAGAGACCGCGACAGTCGGCAGCCTGCTGCCCGAGGACTACCTCGACGGCTACTTCGCGAACCCGGGACGGTAGACGCCGGGTCGCAGATCCTGCGGCGTCGCGGCGGGGCGGAGAACACCATCCGCTTCACCGCGACGCCGACCACTCCCGCGACAGGGGAGTTCGAACTGAGATAGAGGAGGACGGGTGGTGAACGAGAACACCAGTACTCGCGAGAGGCGAGTGCGACCCGAGGCGAGTACCGAGGTGCTGCTTCGTGTCACCTCGCTGAGCAAGCGGTTCGGGCCGACGATCGCCGTACGCGATGCTTCGTTCGATATCCGTGCGGGCGAGGTGCACGCTCTGGTGGGCGAGAACGGCTCGGGTAAGTCGACGCTGGTCAAGATGCTGAGCGGCATCCATGCTCCGAACGGCGGAGCGATCGAGGTCGCGGGTAAGAGCTACGCGAGTTTCGCCTCCCCTCGGATGTCGCAATCGGCCGGGGTCGTGACGGTGTTCCAGGAGGTGCTCACCGTCGACAGCTGTACGGTGCTCGAGAACCTCTGGCTGGGAGTCGACGGCTCATTCGCCACCAGAGTCTCGAAGGCGGAGAAGAGTGAGCGTGCCAGAGCGGTGCTCGCGGAGCTCCTGGAGCACCCTCCGGCCCTTGACACGAGGCTCGAGGAGCTCTCGCTCAGCGAACGGCAGGTCTGCAGCATCGCCCGTGCTCTGCTGAGAGATCCTCGCGTGCTCATCCTCGATGAGGCCACCTCTGCTCTCGACTACGACAGCCGTTCACGGTTGTTCACCGTGGTCGACCGCTTGCGTGGGGAGGGCACGGGGATCGTGCTCATCACCCACCGCATGGATGAGATCGAGGAGATCGGCGACCGTATCACGGTGCTGCGCTCGGGTGTGACCGTCGGCACGGTCGATGACGAGAACTGGACCACGGACGAACTCGTCGTCATGATGACGGGTGGGGAGCACCTCGCCCAGACGGCAGCCAGAGCCGAGTCTCGCGAGCTTCCCCGGAATGCGCAGGTGGTGCTCGAGACCCGGGGCCTGACACTCGCGCCCGGCCGTGCACCGATCGACGTGACCATCCGCGCTGGCGAACTGGTCGGGCTCGCAGGCCTCGAAGGTCAGGGGCAGGACGCCTTCATCAAAGCGCTCGCGGGCTTGGGTGCGCGGAACGGTCACGTGATCCGCCACAGCCGGGGCGGAGATGAGGTCGAGATCGCCTCCCACGACGCGGCGCATACCCAGGGCATCGCCTACGTGCCGCGCGAGCGCCGCGGCGAGTCTCTCTTCGAGTGGATGTCGATCCTCGACAACTTCTCGATCGCGACGATCTCGGAGGACTCGCGTATCGGCATCCTGAGCCCGCGTGCGACGGTCAGACGCTTTGCCGACTACATCGCGCGTCTCAGCATCAAAGCGGGCAATCCCTCGAACGCGATCACTACGCTCTCCGGCGGCAACCAGCAGAAGGTCATCATCGCGAGATGGCTCGCGACTCGGCCCGAGATCCTGCTGCTCAACGATCCGACGCGCGGGATCGACATCAACGCGAAGCGCGATCTCTACCGGTTGCTGGGCGAACTCACCGCGGAGGGGCTCGCCGTGGTCATGCTCTCGACGGAGGTCGATGAGCACGTCGAACTCATGGATCGGGTGCTCGTCTTCGACGACTTCGCGTGCACGCGTGAGCTGGCCCACTCCGAGACGACCAGGAACACCCTGGTCGCGAGCTTCTTCGGAAAGGAGGCCCAGGATGAGCCGGGTTCTTGAACAGAGGCGCGCGGCATCCCTGCCGCAGCTCTCGTCGGGGGAACGACTGCGGTTGTTCCTGCGCGCTCGACCGGCGGCGTTCGCCACCGCACTCGCCGTGGCCATGCTGGTGCTCAACATCATCATGCAGCCGCAGTTCGGCCCGGTGCAGCAGCTCGCGGCGTTCGCCCCGCTGGCACTCGCGGCTATGGCCACCGCGGCGGCCGTCATCGGCGGCGGCATCGACCTCTCGATCAGCGCGCAGATGACCCTCTCGTCGATCCTGCTCGCGGGCTACCTCACGCCTGCGGGGCTCGGCGGCTACGAGGCGATTCCGATCCTGCTCGTCATCGGTGGAGTCATCGGCGGTCTGAACGGCCTGCTCGCCGTCGGGCTCCGGCTTCCTCCGATCGTCGCCTCACTCGCCTCGATGTTCATTCTCACGGGTATCAATCTGCGGCTCGCCCCGACGCCGGTCATCCTCTTCGACGGATGGGTGCTCGATATGGCCAAGCAGATCTGGTTCGTGCCCGGGGCGCTCCTCACCATCGGCATCCCGCTCATCGCATGGTCGTTGTTGATGCGCACCGCCTTCGGTCGCAACCTCTACGCTGTCGGTGGCAACGACACCACGGCGTTCTCGGCCGGCATCAACGTCAATCTGATCCGTGTCGTGTCGTACGCTGTCGGCGGCATGATCGCCGCGGTGGGCGGCATCGCACTGACCGCCCTGGTGAGTTCGGTCGATGCGTCTTCGAGCTCCTCGTACATCATCGGTGCGATCACCGCGATCGCACTCGGCGGCATCAGCATGATGGGCGGTCGGGGCGGGCTGCTCGGAGCGGTCGCCGGTGCCGCGGTGATCTTCCTCGTGCAGAACATGCTCACGCTGTTCAACGTCTCGCAGGTCTGGCTGAACCTCGTCTTCGGCGCACTGCTGCTGTTCGCCGTGGTCGCCGGAGCGGTCATGGCCGCCCCGCGGAAGGAGAAGAAGTCATGAGCTCTCCGCTCACCACCGAAGCCGTACGCCTCATGGACCAGCGCCCTCGAGCGATCGAGGTGCTGGCCCGGGCCCAGAGCCGGTTTCCCATTCTGCAACTCGGGATCACGCTCCTCGCCTTCCTGCTCGGTGCGCTCACACTCGACGGCTTCGCCTCGGCGAACAGCGTCAAGTCCCTGCTCATCCTTGCATCGCTCGTGGGGCTTGCGGGTCTCGGACAGACCCTCGCCATTCTGCTCGGGGGCGTCGACATGTCCGTCGCCAACTTCCTCGTCGTCGGCGCGGTGTTCGCTACGCAGATCACCGCGATCCACGGCATCAGCTTCGCGACCGCGATGCTGCTCCTCATCCCGTTCACGCTCATCCTCGGAGGCATCGTCGGGTGGGTCTGCCATCGCTACAAGGTCGAGCCGCTCGTGGTGACCCTGGCGATGGGGACGTTCGCACTCGGCCTCATGCAGGTGCAGACGGAGGGCACCATCGCGGGCGGTGCTCCCGAGTGGTTGATGGCACTGACCTCGTTGCGCTCCACCACATTCGGGCTGCCGTTCCCGCCGGTGCTGCTCATCTGGGCGATCGTGATCGGGGTGCTCACGGTGTTCATCCACCGCACCACGGTCGGACGCCGCATGCTCGCGGCCGGTGCGAACGACCGAGCCGCAGGTCTGGCGCTCATCAAGGTGCGCCGCATGTGGGTGATCGTGTTCGCGCTCGGCGCGCTATTCGCGGGCTTCGCAGGCGTCGTGCTGGCCTCGTTCTCTGGCACCGTCAATACTTCGATCGGCGGCCCCTACCTGTTCCAGAGCCTTGCGGCCGTCATCATCGGCGGCACGGTGTTCGGCGGTCCGGGCGACTACTCGCGCACCGTGATCGGTGCGCTCATGCTGACAGTGATCACCACGGTGCTGATCGGGCACGGTCTGGCCACCGGCGACCAGCAGATCCTCTACGGCATCGTGATTCTCGTCGCGATGGTCATCTACGGCCGCGGGCGCAAACTCAGCGATCGCGTGTGACGACCAGGTCGGCTCGGTCGCCACAACGAATCACGTCATCCATCCAATGATCAGAAGGAGATATCCCATGTCTGCAGTAGACCCGCGCGAGCACTGGCAGATCCCGCACCTCGCGGCGCTCGACTACGATGCGCTGCTCGAGCTCTTCCGTTCGCTTGACGCGCCGACCCCTGGCGAGATCGAGGGCGAGTACGCGGGCATCGACTATTTCGGGCTGACCGATGAGACCTTCGGCGCGGCGCTCGACCGGGTGAAGGCAGGCAACGGATCGTTCTGGTTGGGGAAGGGCTTCCCGGGGAACGAGGGCGACGGCGCGGCGGGATACAACCGGATTCGGCAGGTGGACGGAACAGTCGCGCGCCGCGACCGCTTCGGCGTGTATCGCGGACCTTCGCCCATCGACGGCAAGGAGACGCTCTTCCTCAAGTACAGTGATTTCGACAACGGGGCGGGCAGCATCGGCTTCTTCGACGAGATCCGCAAGGTGAACGATCTGCTGTTTCTGTGCACGGGCACGCCGAACGAGGGGACCGGCACACCGGGTTTCTTCTTCCTCTCCGGGCCTCCCGCTCCCTTCCGCGGAGTCGACGACCCTCAGAGCGAACTGCTCGACGGTGCGCAGCGCGGGGGTGACGCATAGTGCGCGCCGCCGTGGTGCGCGCTCCCGGCGCCGGTTTCGAGGTCGTCGATGTGACGCTGGCTGCGCCCGGGCCGCGCGAGATCGTCGTCGATGTGCAGGCGAGTGGACTGTGCCACAGCGATCTCTCGATCGCTCAGCACGGCATGGGTTTTCCGATGCCGGCGTTGCTCGGACACGAGGTGGCGGGGGTGGTCGCCGAGATCGGGGACGCGGTGACCACCGTGAAACCCGGGGATCGCGTGGTGCTCTGCATGGTCGCCGGCTGCGGCAGCTGTGGGGAGTGCCGTGCCGCGCGCCCGTACCGCTGTCAGCGCGTGGCGACGCTCGAGCGCGGACCCGACGAAACGCCCAGACTCTCCTTCGAGGGAGCAGGCCTCACCCAATTCATGGGGGTGGGCGGGTTCGCGGAGCAGGTGCTCGTGCATCAGAACCTGGCGATCCCGATTCCGGAAGAGATCTCATTCGACGTCGCCTGCCTGCTCGGCTGCGGTGTGGTGACCGGTGCGGGAGCCGCGGTCAACACCGCTCGAATACGTCCCGGCGACACCGTCGCCGTGATCGGCTGCGGCGGAGTAGGGCTCAACACCATTCAAGGCGCGGTGCTCGCCGGAGCCTCGCGGGTGATCGCGATCGATCTGCAGCCGGTGAAGCTCGAACTTGCGCAGCAGTTCGGCGCGACCGACGTGGTGAACGCTGGTGAGGGCGATGCTGTGCAAGCGGTGCTTGACCTCACCGGCGGCGGCGTGACGCATGCCTTCGAAGTGATCGGGATGCAGCCCACGGCCGAGCAGGCGGTTCGAATGCTTCGCGTCGGGGGTACCGCTCTGCTCATCGGCGTGCAGAAGCCGGGGAACCGACTCGATCTTGACCTCTTCGGAGACATCATCCTGCCGCAGCGACGGATCGTCGGCGTCTCGATGGGGTCGACGAATCCGCACCTCGACATTCCCATGTTCGCGGATCTGTATCTGCAGGGCAGGTTCGATCTGGATGCTCTCGTCTCCGAGCGAATCGGACTCGATGAGGTCGACCGCGGCTACGACTTACTCGCAGGCGGCGCGGTCGCGCGCGCGGTCATCACCCGGTTCTAGCATCTGCTCCCAGCCACCGCGGGTGCGGCCTCGCGCCCGTGTCACACGAGAAGAAAGGACACGAGTTCGCATGAAGGCTCTCGTGCTCGACGAGATCGGAGCGATCTACCGCCTCGCCGACGTAGATATTGATACCCCCATCGGCCGGGAGGTGCTCGTCGACGTGAAGGCGAGCGGCCTCTGCCATAGCGACCTGACCGCGAGTTCGCTGGGGGGCTGGCCGTTGCCGGCGATCCTCGGTCACGAGATCTCCGGTGTCGTCGCCGCGGTCGGACCCGACACGTCCGGTTTCGCGGTGGGGGATCACGTCGTCGCCTCGTTGCAGTCCCACTGCGGCAGCTGCCCGGCCTGTCTGCGGGATGACATCAACATGTGCCAACGGCCTGATTTCGTGGCGAGGTCCGAGGGCGAAGCCCCGCGACTCTCGCTCGACGGGGCTCCGGTGACCGCTGTCGCCCAGCTCGGCGGCTTCGCGGAACAGGTGCTGCTGCATGAGAACAATCTGGTGCGCGTCGATCAGCCGATCCCGCACGAGCTGGCCAGCGTCCTCGGCTGCGGCGTGCTGGCGGGTGCGGGGGCAGTGCTGACGGCCGCTCGGGTGCCGGTAGGGGCGACTGTCGCCGTGTTCGGCTGCGGCGGTCTCGGGTTGACCGCAATCCAGGCGGCGACGTTGGTCGGCGCGGCGCGCATCATCGCCGTCGACGTGGCCGATGAGAAACTCGAGTACGCGCGTCGATTCGGTGCGAGCGATGTCGTGAACTCGGCGGAGGAAGATCCTGTAGCGGCGATCCGGGCGCTGACCGATGGCGGGGCGGACTACGTGTTCGACTTCGTCGGACGGCCGGAGGTGACGAAGCAGGCGTATGACTCCGTCGGGCGGGCCGGCGAACTCGGTGTCGTCGGCATCAACAAGCCGGGAGCCACACTCGAGATCGGGATCGGCCCCGATTTCATCTGGAATCAGGTGCGGATCCGACCCATCTTCAACGGGTCCACGAATTTCCGTCGGGACATCCCTCGATTCGTGGAGTTGTACAACGAGGGCCGGTTCAAACTCGATGAGCTGGTCTCCCGCACGGTCTCGCTGGAGGATGTGAACGACGCCTACTCCGAGATGGCGCAGCATATCGGACGCACCGTGGTGACATTCCCCTGATCCGTCGTCACTCCACGGCACGAGCCCGCACACCACCGGTGTGCGGGCTCGTGCCGTTACTCGGAGGAAATGCGGCGGACTCAGAAGATTCGAGAAACTCGTCCCATCTCATGAGACATTTTCACCGCGTGGGACGATTGCTTCGTAACGTTGGTGACACGCATTCATGCAATGGCGCAGAAGAAAGCGAGGTCTCCGTGAACCCCTCTGCAACGGCTGTCGACACGGTGAACACCGGCGTACATACCGCGATGACGCACACGATCGACGAGTACGCGGATCTCGTGCGGCACTCCGTCATGCCGCTCGCGGTGAGCAGCAAGCACCGTCGGTTCGCCGGACGCCTGCGTACGGCCGGTCGTGGCCAGATGTTCTGCTTCGAGGTCACCGCACCGGAACACCTGATCGAGCGCACCCCCGAACTGATCGAGGAGGGGACGGGCAACAACTTCTACAAGCTGAGCCTCATGCTCGAAGGCGAGAGCATGGTGACGCAGGATTCGCGAGAAGCCGTGCTGCGCAAGGGGGATCTCGCCATCTACGACACCTCCCGGCCGTACTCGTTGCTGTCGAGCGACGGCGCCAGGACGGCGATCGTGATGTTTCCGCGGGAGTTCCTCTCGCTATCGCCCGAAGCCGTCGCGCAGCTCACGGCCGTGCGATTCGACCGATCGAGAGGACTCGCTGCGAGCGTCTCGCCCTTCATGACCCAGCTCATGGTGCAGCTCGAGCAATTCGCACGCCCCTCGGGGTCGCGTCTCCCATACAACATCGTGGATCTGCTCGGGACGATGCTTGCATCGGAACTCGACCTGCAGCAGGCGGGAGCTTCGCCGGGCGCGCTGTTGCGTCGGATCATGAACTACGTCGAGGAGCACTTGGGCGACCCCTCATTGGGGCCGAACACGATCGCTGCCGCGCACTACATATCTCCGCGGTATCTGCAGGTCCTCTTCCAACGGAGCGGTCTGACCGTGAGTTCCTGGGTACGTGAGCGTCGTCTCGAGCGCTGCCGCCGCGATCTGCAGGACTCGTCGTTGCTCGACGAACCCGTGTCGGCTCTGGCAGCGCGGTGGGGGTTCCTGGAACCGACGCACTTCAGCCGTGCGTTCAAGAAGCAGTTCGGGGTGAGCCCTCGAGAGATGCGGACGCAGGCCTAGTCGTCGGGACGCTCCGGTCGGCGGCCGATGGGTGGGAAGACTGCGCGGAGGGTCAACTTCCGTGTTCGAGAAGGTCAGTGTCGTCGGGGCAGCCGACGCTAACGTGAGTTGCACGCCTCACGGCGAACCGCGCAGCGGCGGGCGGCCCGCTGAACCGCAGAGAAGAGGGCGCGTGCACAATCAGATCCAAGACGTCGGCGGTGATTCCGCCGCTCTGCGCCCGCGCGGCGGCATCGGCGTTCACGGGGTCGAACGAGCGTCCCCGCCCTCGGTACCCCCGCTGCTTTCGCGGGCTGTGTCGCTGCTCCGCTGCTTCACGCAGGAAGAGAACACTCTCTCCGCGAAGGAACTGGTCGAGCGATCAGGCATCCCTCGTTCGACGGTGCACCGGCTCATCGGTGATCTGGTCGCGCTGGGCCTCCTCAGCCGAACGGCGAGCGGACGGTACTGCGTCGGCTCGCTCGTATGGGAACTCGCACAGTACTCGGAACTGCAATTGAAGCTGAGGCAGGCGGCCCAGGTGCATCTCACTCGTCTCTACGACGCGAGTGGTGAGAACGTGTTCCTCGGAGTGCTGACTACCGACACCCCCGAGACGGCGGAGGCGATGTACGTCGGACATGTGCGCGGCACCCGCTCGGCTCCCACGCGAGCACAGGAGGGCAAGGTCTTCCCGCTCCTCGCGACCGCCATGGGTGCGGCACTCACCGCGGCGCAACCGGCCGGCTGGCGGAACCGTGTCCTGCGCCGCATCCCCTCCCGGGAGGCGTCTGCGGTAGCCGGCGGCATCGATGAGATCCGCCGGACTCTCGCCTCGTGCAACCAGCACGGCTACCTCGTTCAGTTCGGCGAGGGGAGCGTGGCGATCGCGGCACCGATCCCGGTGGGCGACGGCTACCCGAACGCGGCGGTCGAAGTCGTGCTCTCGCCCGAGCGCTGGGATGAGGGGGCCTTCGCGCGTCGGATCCGCGAAGCGGCGCAGGCCATCGCACGCGAGTTGCGGCTCGCGGGGTGACGCGTCCGCGCCGCGAGGTCCGCGCGCACGGCAGGCAGATCATGGAGAAAGGAACGGAACATGGGTGGAACAGAAGCGGTGTCGCCTCGGCTCATCGACGTATCGGAATTCGAGGGCAGGATCTTCATCGACGGCGAGTGGGTGGAGGGAGGGGGCGGGAGCGTGCCGTCCATCGCGCCAGCGACTGGTGAGACGCTCGCGACGATCGGACTCGCCGATGTCGAAGACGTGCATCGCGCTGCGCAGCGCGCATCCGTTGCGCAGAGGGAGTGGGCGGCCCTGCCACACTCGGCCCGCGCGGCGGTCCTGCGTCGAGCCGGTGCGCTTTGGGAGGCGCACGCCGATGAGATCTGCGGCTGGAACATTCGCGAGGTCGGGGCGATCCCTCCGCTCGCGGGATTCGCCCTGCACGTCTCCGCCTCGGAGTGCTACGAGGCAGCCGCTCTCCCGTCGGCTCCGCTCGGATCGATCCTGGCGAGCGAGGAGCCGCGGATCTCGCTCGCCGAGCAGGTGCCTGTGGGAGTCGTGGGAGTCATCTCGCCGTTCAACGTGCCTTTGATCCTCGGGATCCGCGCCGTTGCTCCGGCGCTCGCGCTGGGCAATGCGGTACTGCTGAAGCCTGATCCGCGCACCGTGATCACGGGCGGAGTCGCGATGGTGCGGATCTTCGAGGAAGCCGGTCTCCCTCCGGGACTGCTGCAACTCGTTCCCGGCGGGGCCGCGGTCGGAGAAGCGTTTGTGACCGATCCGGTTGTGCGAGTGATCGCGTTCACCGGATCGACGCGCGCCGGTCGGAGTGTGGGTGAGCTCGCAGGCAGGCATCTGAAGCGTGCGCACCTCGAGCTGGGCGGGAACTCGGCCTTCATCGTGCGGGAGGACGCGGATGTCGAACAGGCCGTCAATCTCGCGACCTGGGGCGCCTTCCTGCATCAAGGACAGATCTGCATGACGGTCGGCCGCCATATCGTGCACGAGTCGCTCTTCGACGAGTACGTGACGAAGCTCGCCGCGAAGGCCGACACGATGATTGTCGGCGATCCCGCCACCGAGCAGGTGCACCTGGGCCCGCTGATCGACGAGACGCAGCGGGATCGCGTACACGCCCTCGTCGAGCAGGCCGTCACCGCAGGCGCGACACTGGCAGCGGGAGGCAGCTTCGAGAGGCTGTTTTATCGTCCGACAGTGCTGGCCCACCCGCCGCGCGATGCGGCTGCCTATTGCGACGAGGTCTTCGGTCCTGTTGCGTCGGTCGTCTCGTACTCCACGGACGACGAAGCCGTGGAACTCGCTTCCGACACCGAGTACGGGCTGTCGCTCGGCATCGTGAGCCGCGATGCGCTCGGTGCGCTCGAGCTCGCTCGACGCATCCCCACGGGGATCGTGCACATCAACGACCAGACCGTCAATGATGAGGCGAACTCGCCTTTCGGCGGCGTCGGATCGTCGGGAACGGGGTCCCGACACGGCGGCGCGGCGGCAAACATCGATGCATTCACCGAGACCCGCTGGATCACGATGCGTCGCGAGCCGGGGCAGTATCCACTCTGAGACCGGTTCGCCCTCCGGGGTGCACGCTCCCCGGAGGGCGAACCGCCGCCGCTGCCGCCGCCGCTGCCGCCGCCGCTGCCGTCGCCGCGCCGCTACCGCGGCTCGCCCCCGTACCGCGCCCGCAGCTCGGCCTTGCGCACCTTGCCCGAGGCCGTGCGCGGCAGCTCGTCGACCACGACGACGCGCTTCGGCAGCTTGTAGCGGGCCAGCCTCCCGTCGAGCGCTTCGCGCACCGCCGCGGTGCTCACCCGCTCGGGATCCGTTCCCGGCGCGATGGTCAGCACCGCCCACGGCACCTCGCCCCACTGCTCGTCCGGCACGCCGATCACCGCGGCTCCGGTGACCCCGTCGATGCTGTTGAGGCGGTCCTCGACCTCGGCGGGGTAGATGTTCTCGCCGCCCGAGATGATCATGTCCTTGAGGCGGTCCGAGATGAAGAGGTATCCGTCCTCGTCGAGGAAGCCGAGGTCGCCCGAGCGGAACCAGCCGTCGTCGGTGAACACCTGCGCCGTCTCCTCCGGGAGCCCGTGGTAGCCGAGGAAGACGTTGGGGCCGCGCACCTCGATCTCGCCGACGGCTCCGGGCGGGGCGATGACGCCCGATCCGTCGGCGACCCTCACCTCCGTGAAGAAGTGCGCGAGTCCCACGCTGCCCTGCTTCTCCCGCGTCTTCGCGGGCGAGAGGCAGGTGGCGCCGGGGGAGGTCTCGGTCATGCCGTACCCCTGCGAGAAGGAGAGCCCCCGCGCCTCGTAGGCGTCCAGAATGCGCGTCGGCACGGCCGATCCTCCGCAGGTGAGTTTCCTGAGGCTCGAGAGATCGGTGCGCTCCCAGCGCTCGTGGTCGGCCATGAGCTGGTAGGTCGTCGGCACGCCGCTGAGGCTCGTGACCCGGTGGCGCTCGATGAGATCGAGCGCGCGGCCGGGATCGAACCGCTGCTCGAGCACGAGCGTGCTGCCCTTCAGGATGGCCGGCAGCGCGCCCATGCCGAGCGCCGCGGCGTGGAAGAGCGGCGAGATCATGAGCGCGACGTCGCTGGAGACGAGATCGTAGTCGAGCACCGTGTTGATGCTGACCCAGGTCAGGTTGCCGTGGCTCAGCACCGCGCCCTTCGCCCGTCCGGTGGTCCCGGAGGTGTACATGATCATCGCGGGATCGTCCGGGACGACGAGCGCATCGCGGCGCTCGCGGGATCCCGACCGCAGCAGCGGCCGGAGGCCCGGCAGCCCGTCGGATCCCGCCTCCCCCGTCTGCAGGCGGTGCACGACGCCGGCGCGGTGGGCGACCTCGGCCACCCGGTCGGCGAAGTCGGGTCCGTGCACGAGCACCCGCGTGCCGCTGTCGGCGAGCACGTGCTCGATCTCCGGCGGGGCCAGTCTCGTGTTGACGGGCACGAAGACCGCGCCGAGCTGCGCGCAGCCGAACAGCGTCATGATGAACTCGGGGCAGTTCTCGCCGATGAACGCGACGGCATCCCCCTTGCCGACGCCGTGCTGCGCGAGCAGCGCCGACATCGCGTCGGTGAGGTCGGCGAGCCGGCGGTACGTCATCTCCCGGCCGTCGTCGTAGATGAGCGCGACCTGGTCGGGGGTGCTCCGGCGTCGCTTCGGGAGCCAGGCGCCGAGTCCGTGATGCTGCATGATGCCTCTTCTTCGAGGGGTGTGCGGGGAGGATCCGTCGCCCTGCGGGCGGCGCGCGGCCGTGACCGCGGGACGACGGGAGGAGCCGAGCCCGGAGGAACCGGTTACGCGTAGAAACGGTACAGGCTGCGTGCGACGACCGCGGGCTTCGAGCCGCCCTCGACCTCGAAGGTCTGGTCGACGGTGAACTGGTAGCCGCCCGGCACCTCGGCCACCTCGGCGATCACGGCGCTCATGCGCACGCGCGCGCCGACCCGCACCGGTGAGACGAAGCGCACCTTGCCGAGGCCGTAGTTCACCCGGGTCGTGACACCCTCGAGATCGAACAGCTCCGACCAGAACTTCGTGGCGAGCGAGAGCGAGAGGAAGCCGTGCGCGATCGGCCCGCCGAAGGGGCTCTCCCGCTCGGCGCGCTCCGCGTCCACGTGGATCCACTGGTGATCGTCGACCGCGTCGGCGAAGAGGTTCACGCGGTCCTGCGTGACCTCGAGCCAGTCGGAGAAGCCGAGGTCGGTCCCGGCGAGGGAGGGGGCGTCGGTGTAGGCGGCGGTGGTGGTCATGGGATGCTCCTCGGGTGGTGGGTGGGCGGTGGGTCGTGGGCGGTGGATCCTGCGATGCGCTGCGCGCCCGCAGGATGAGGGTGGGGGCTTCGCGCCCGCTGGATGCAGGTGGGGTTGCGTGCCCGCGATGGCGGTGGGGGCCGCTCTCCGGCACGGCGGCGGGTGTCGGCGGAGGGATCGGGCGAACGCCCGGGATCCCGAGCGATCAGGTGAAGGCGGAGGCTCCGGTGAGGGCCCGGCCGACGATCAGCGAGGTGATCTCGTGAGTGCCCTCGTAGGAGTAGACGGCCTCGGCGTCGGCGAAGAACCGGGCGACGCCGTGCTCGAGCAGCAGGCCGTTGCCCCCGGCGATCTCGCGGCCGAGGGCGGCCGTCTCGCGGGCGCGGAGCGCGGTCCACATCTTCGCGAGCGACGAGTTGGCGTCGGTGCGGGTGCCCGCGTCCTGCGCCAGCGAGAGCTGCGTCACGAGGCCGAGCGAGGCGGTGAGGTTGCCGAGCATGCGGGCGAGTTTCTCCTGCACGAGCTGGAAGCCGCCGACGGGGCGTCCGAACTGCTCGCGCTCGCGCACGTAGGAGAGTGCGGCGTCGAGGGCCCCGGCCTGCAGCCCGGTCGCGATCCAGGCGACGTCGGAGCGCATGGCGCCGAGGATGCGGGCGACATCCCGCCACGAGTCGACGTTCTGCAGCCGGTCCTCGTCGGGCACGCGGACGCCGGCGAGGCCGACCGTCGCGTTCTGCATGGGGCGCAGCGCGATCTTGCCGGTGATCGGCTCGAGTGAGACGCCCTCGGCGTCGCGCGGCACCAGGAACGCCTTGACCTGCCCGTCGGCGGTGTCGCGGGCGAACACGGCGAGCACGTCGGCCGTGTCGGCGCCGCCGATCCAGCGCTTCTCGCCGTCGAGGACCCAGGAGCCGCCGTCGCGCGTCGCGGTGGTGGCGAGGCCGCCGGCGATGTCGGAGCCGTGCTCGGGCTCGGTGAGGGCGAAGACGCCCCTGAGCGAGAAGTCGCGCACCCGCGGATCGAGCTCGGCGACCTGCGCGGGCGAGCCGCCGAGGCGCACGGTGGTGCGGAAGAGGCCGGACTGCGCATTGACGAGGGTCGCGACCGAGACGTCGGTGCGGGCGAGCACGTAGTTGCGGAAGCCGGAGAAGAGACTCGAGTCGGCCTCGCTCTCGGCGACCCCGTCGGGGCGCATGAGGTTCAGGGGCACGAGCGCGCCGAGGATGTCCGGGGGCAGGCTCGCGGTCTCCCACGCGTCGTTCAGGAGGGGTGCGACCTCGCGCTCGAGCGTCCGCTGCAGCCGGGACAGGGCCGCGCGGGCGGGCTCGCTCAGGTGGGTGCGGGCGAAGCCGAGCGGGTCGATCCCGATTGCGCTCGCCGCCGGGATCGAGGGTTCGCCGACGCCGGTGGCCATGCTCACCGCTCCAGTCCGAGCAGGCGGATCGCGTTGTCCCGCATGATGCCGGGCAGAGCCTCGGGCTTGAGTGCGGTCTGCGCGATGTCGTCGATCCAGCGATCGGGGCTGAGCATCGGGTAGTCGCTGCCGAAGAGCACCCGGTCCTTGAGGTAGGTGCCGGCGGCGCGCACGAGCGACTCGGGGAAGTACTTGGGGCTCCAGCCGGAGAGGTCGATCCAGGTGTTGCGCTTGTGCGTCGCAACCGAGATCGCCTCGTCCTGCCACGGCACCGAGGGGTGCGCCATGATGATCTGCAGCTCGCCGAAGTCGGCGGCGAGCCCGTCGAGCAGCATCGGGTTCGAGAGCGCGAGGCGCAGACCCCGCCCGCCCGGCATCCCGGCGCCGATCCCGGTCTGACCGGTGTGGAACAGGGCGATGGATCCCGCCTCCTCGAGCATCCCGAACAGCGGGTGGAAGCGTTCGTCACCGGGGTCGAAGCCCTGCACCGTCGGGTGGAACTTGAAGCCGCGCACCCCGTGGTCCTCGATCAGACGGCGGGCCAGGTCGACGGCCTCCCGGCCGAGATGCGGGTCGACGGATCCGAACGGGATCAGCACATCGTTGTTGCGCGCCGCGCCCTCGGCGATGTCGGCGCTGGAGACGGGCGAGTGCCCGAGGTGCGTCGTCGCGTCGACCGTGAAGACCACGGCCGCCATCCTCCGCTCGCGGTAGTAGTCCGCGACCGCGTCGAGCTCGGGCTGCAGTCCGCCGTTCCTGAAGTAGGCGGCGGCCGCCTCCGCGAGGTCGTCGGGCAGGGAGTTGTGGCCGTGCGCGTCCATCTCGATGTGCACATGCATGTCGATGGCGACGACGTCCTCGAGGTCGAGCGCGGGTTCGTATCGGGTCATGGTGGATCTCCTCGGCGTCGGGATCAGGCCGCGGGGGCCGGCGGCTGCAGCGCCTCCGGCAGCGGCGGGAACGTCTCGCCGACCGACTGCTGCCCCGCTGCGATGGCGGGGCCGCCCTCCGCGGCGAGCGCGTCCGCGCTCCACCCGCCCTCGTGGAAGAGGCTCTCGACGGGCTCGGGGTGCGACCAGATCTGCAGGCGATCGCCGCCGACCCCGATGGCCTGGCCGGTGATTCCGGCGGCCGCCTCCGAGGCCAGATAGGCGATGAGGGGGGCGACGTCCGCAGCGGTGCCGAAGCCGAGACCCGTGCGGAAGAAGTCGGGCATCGGCTCGCCCTGGGCGTCGGCCTCGACGGCCGCGTGGAAGTAGGGCACGGTCGCGGTCATCGCGGTCGCCGCGACGGGGATCACGGCGTTGGCGGTGATCCCGGCCCGCTCGAGCTCGAGCGCCCAGGTGCGCACCATGCCCACGATGCCCGCCTTCGCCGCCGCGTAGTTGGTCTGTCCGAAGTTGCCGCGCTGGCCGGTGGGGGAGCCGATGCAGATGATGCGCCCGCCCTCGCCCTGCTCGCGCATGCGGATGACGGCCTCCCGCACGCAGGTGAAGGTGCCGCGCAGGTGCACGTTCGTCACCAGGTCGAAGTCGTCGTCGCTCATCTTCCAGAGCACGGTGTCGCGCAGCACACCGGCGTTCGTGACGAGGATGTCGAGCCGTCCGAAGCGATCGAAGGCCGCGTCGACGAGCCGCCTCGCGGTCTCGGTCGGACCGACCGGGGCGACGACCGCGACGGCGGTGCCGCCGTCGGCCTCGATGCGCTCCACCGCGGCCGCGGCGGTGGCGGCGTCGACGTCGTTGACGACCACGGAGGCGCCCTGTCTCGCCAGCTCCCGGGCGTAGGCGAGGCCGAGGCCTCGGCCCGAGCCGGTGACGATGGCGACGGTACCTGCGAGCGACATGCGAACTCCTTCGATCGGATCTGAGCACATGCTTCCATAGATAGTTGAAAAATTCAATGATTGCGAAAATCAGGTTATTGCTACAGTGGTCGCATGGCCGAGAAGCGCGAGCGGGTACCCGAGTTCGATGAGCGGTGGCGCGGCAGCACGCTGACCGAGGACCTCAGCTTCCTGCTCGCGAGGGCCAACGCCAACTCGCTCGTCGTCGGGCACCGGGCGTTGCGCGCCTTCGGGCTCAAGTCGCGGTCCTACTCGGTGCTGTCGCTCGCGTGCGACGATCTGCGCCCGTCGCAGCGGGAGCTCGCCGACTTCCTGCGGCTCGACCCCAGCCAGGTCGTCGCCATCGTCGACGGGCTGGAGGAGCGGGCTCTCGTGCGCCGGGAGACCGACCCGCGGGATCGCCGCTCGCGGGTGATCGTGCCGACCGCGGAGGGGCGCGTGCTCGAGCGCGAGGCGCGCGCCGCGGTGCTCGCCGCCGAGGCGGAGCTGTACGCGTCGTTGACGGCCGCGGAGCGCGGCGCGCTCGCCGAGCTGCTGCAGCGGCTCGCCTTCCTCCCCGAGGATTGATCCCGGCGCTCACCGACCCGGCGCGCTCGCGCGCACCCTTCTCCGGGCGAGGGGTTGACCATGCGCATCACCGATGTCATCATTGTTGACAACGATGTGGGCGACGAGGTCCGCACGGGCTCTGGAGGTCATCGATGACACGGTTCGCCGACACGCTGCTGCTGGGCGGGAGCACCTACGACCCCGGAGCCGAGCGCTCCGTGCCCGGCGGCGTGGCGATCTCGGAGGGGCGCATCCTCGCCGTGGGGAGCGACGCCGAGCTGCTGCCGCTGCGCGGACCCGGCACCGAGGTCGTCGACGTCTCGGGCCGTCTCGTGATCCCCGGATTCCAGGATGCGCACATCCACCCCGTGCAGGGCGGCATCGAGATGCTGCAGTGCGATCTCACCGGGGTGGGGAGCGCCGAGGAGTGCCTGACGGCGGTCGCGGACTACGCCGCCGCGCACCCGGAGGAGGAGTGGGTCATCGGTTCGGGCTGGTCGTCGGAGCACTTCCCGGCCGGTCGGCCATCGCTGGCGGCGCTCGACGCGGTGGTGCCCGACCGGCCGGCCGTGCTCGGCAATCGGGACCACCACGGATGCTGGGTCAACACCGCCGCGCTGCGACTGGCCGGCATCACCCGGGACACCCCCGATCCGGCCGACGGCCGCATCGGCCGCGACGCCGATGGCGAGCCCGACGGCAACCTCTACGAGGGCGCGATGCTGCTGGTGCGCGCTCTGCAGCCCGAGCTCACGCTCGATCTCGCCCGCCGCGGACTGCTGGCCTCGCAGCGGTACCTGCACAGCCTCGGCGTCACCTCCTGGCAGGACGCGATCCTCGGCTACGATCTCGCGCCCGAGATCGCGATGGGCGCCTACCTCGCCGCCGATCGCGACGGCGACCTCACGATGCGCGTGACCGGCTGCCTGTGGTGGGAGCGCGGTCGAGGTGTCGAGCAGATCCCCGAGAAGCTCGCGGCGCGAGCGCGCATGGCCGCCGACATGTCTCCCGAGCGCTGGCGCGGCACGGCGATCAAGATCATGGTCGACGGGGTCACCGAGACCTTCACCGCCGCGGTGCACGAGCCCTACCGCGACGCCTGCGGACACGTGCTCGAGAATCGCGGCATCTCGTTCTTCGATCCGGAGGAGCTGCGGCGCCACGTCGTCGCCCTCGACGCGGAGGGATTCACCGTGCACTTCCACGCGCTGGGCGACCGCGCCGTGACGGAGGCGCTCGACGCGGTGGCGGCGGCGCGCGCGGCGGGAGGCGATCCCGCCCGCCCGCATCACCTCGCGCACCTGCAGCTGGTGGCGCCCGAGGACGTCCCCCGCTTCGCGCAGCTCGGCGCCGTGGCCAACCTGCAGATGCTGTGGGCGGCGCACGCGCCCGCGAACGACGAGCTCACGATCCCCTTCGTCTCGCCCGCGCACGCGGACCGGCTCTATCCCTTCGGCGAACTCCACGCGGCGGGCGCGGCGCTCGCGGCGGGCAGCGACTGGCCCGTGAGCACCCCGGATCCGCTGGCGGCCATCCACGTCGGCGTCAACCGCGTCGAGGGAGCCGACGGATCGCTGCCCTTCGGCGGGGACCGGCAGAAGCTCGGCCTCGCGACCGCGCTGACCGCCTACACCGCGGGCACCGCCCGGGTGAGCGGGCACGCCCACGAGACGGGACGCCTCCGGGCCGGCTTCCTCGCCGACCTCGCCGTGATCGATCGCGATCTCTTCGAGATCGATCCGCTCGGGATCGCCGAGGCCCGCGTGCTGCGCACGTACGTCGGAGGCCGGCAGGTCTTCGCCCGGGAATGATGCCGCGCGGTAACGATCTCGTTTCGGGAATCGCGAGGGCTTGACCGATCCGGCATCGTGCTCTTAGATCATTGAATAGTTCAATCATTTCTAATCTCAATTGAATTGCGCATCCGCTCGCAGCGATGCGGACCGGCCGCGCTCCGATCCGACGCATCACCCCCCCACGCACCACCACCCAACGAGTCCCCTTCAACGTCGAAAGGACACACCATGACACACGGCATCGCGCGCCCCGCAGCGGCGCTCGCCATCGGAGCGGCGCTTCTGCTGACCGCCTGCAGCGGCGGAGGCGGCGGAGGGGGAGGCGAGACCCCCGTCGACACCGACACGATCCGCGCCACCATCGACATCCCCGCGACCTTCGACCCCGCGGTCGGCATGTCCCTGCCCGACTTCATGCTGGCCCGCGCCAGCTTCGACACCCTCGTGCGCATGGACGAGGGCGGCCCCGTGCCCGGTCTCGCGGCCTCCTGGGAGTCGACGCCGCAGTCGACGACGTTCACGCTGCGAGACGGGATCACCTGCTCCGACGGAACGCCGATCACCGCCACCGTCGTGAAGGACTCGCTCGAGGCCTACGCCAACTCGCCCGGCACCATCGTGCCGCAGACCTTCGGCAGCCAGATGCCGAGCATCTCGGCCGACGACGCCGCCGGTGCGGTGACGATCGATCTCGAGCGTCCCTGGGCCTACCTCGTGCAGGCACTCGCGGCATCGCCCACCGGCATCGTGTGCCCCGCGGGGCTCGCCGACCCCGAGGGGCTCGCCGCAGGGCACGTGGAGGGCGCGGAGTCCGGCCCCTACATCCTGAGCAGCGCCGAGTCGGGCGTGCGCTACAGCTACGAGCTCCGCGACGACTACGACCAGTGGCCGGAGTGGACGACGGACATCGCCGGCGAACCGGCGAAGCACCTCGAGTACGTCGTCTCGCCCGACACCTCGGCGACCACGAACCTCGTGCTCGACGGGCAGCTCGACATCGCGAAGATCCAGCCGGAGTCGACCGATCGCTTCGCCGATCGCGACGGCTACACCGTCACCCCCTTCCTGTTCAGCGACTTCTACTTCATCTTCAACGAGCGCGAGGGCAGCCCCTTCACCGACGCCGCGGTGCGCAAGGCGGTCGTGCAGGCGATCGACCGCGAGGAGTTCAACAACGTCGTGCAGCTGGGCGGCGGAGAGCTGTCGACCACGCTCGCCTCCTCCGCGGCCTCGTGCGTGACGGGCGAGCCCAATCCGGCGCTCATCGACTTCGACCCCGAGGCGGCGTCTTCCGCGCTGCAGGGCGTGACGATCCGGCTCGTGGGACCGCAGGTCGTCGGTACCAACGGCGCGGGCAACGTCTACGTGCAGGAGGCGCTGCGGGCCGCGGGAGCCACCGTCGAACTGCAGAACGTCGACGTGGGCACGTGGATCTCGACGGTGTACACGCAGCCGGGCGACTGGGATCTCACGATCTTCGCCGACCTCAACTTCCTCGGCACGCTCGCCAGCCCGATCGGGGCCTTCGTCGGCCCGGAGATCCTCGAGGGCGGCGCCAACATCGGAGCCACCCAGGCCGACGGCGTCGAGGAGCTGTTCGAGGAGGCCCGCGGCGAGGCCGATGAGGACGCGCGCTGCGCCACCCTGAACGAGGCCGCGAACGCCCTGATCTCGGAGGCGCACACCGCGCCGCTGCTCACCGAGAACTACCTCTACGCGCAGCGCCCGGGCTTCGAGGCCCACATGCTGGGCGGTTCGCTCGACGATCACATCTTCCGCATCGTCGGCTGACACCGGTGCCGCCGGGCCCGTCCCGGCGGCACCCCCGTTCTCCTCCCAGCGTCGAAAGTCAGGTTCCATGATCACCCCAACCAGCTCAGCGCTCGACATCGCGGCGGCCATCCGGGCCGGCGAGGCGAGCCCCGTCGAGGTGGCAGAGATGTACCTCGAGCAGGTCGAGAGCCGCGGCGACGCGGTCAACGCGATCGTGTGGCTCGATCGCGAGGACGTGCTGCGCCGGGCGCGCGCGTCCGAGGCGCGGGTGCGCGCCGGCGACACGAGCCGCCCCTTCGAGGGCGTGCCCATCCCCGTCAAGGATCTCAGCAGCGTCGCGGGCCAGCCGAACACGATGTCGTCGCTGTCGGTCTCGGACGCTCCCCGTGAGGAGACCGACATCGACGTGCGGCTGCTCGAGGAGGCCGGGTTCGTGCTGCTCGGCCGTTCGAACAGCCCCGAGTTCGGGCCGCTCACGGCCTCCGAGAATCCGCGCCACGGCAAGACCCGCAACCCCTGGAACCTCGATTACACCTCGGGCGGATCCAGCGGGGGCGCGAGTGCCGCCGTGGCCGGCGGATTCGCCCCCATCGCGCACGCCTCCGACGGCGGCGGCTCGATCCGGGTCCCCTCGAGCGTGACCGGACTCGTCGGTCTCAAGCCGAGCCGCGGGCGCGTGCCGGCGGAGGTGCGCGGCTGGGAGCACTCCACCACCTCCGGGGTGATCACCCGCACCGTCGCCGACTCGGCCGCGGCGCTCGACGTGCTCTCGCCGTTCGATCCGCTGGCCTGGTACTCGGCGCCGCAGCCCGAGCGCCCGTTCTCCGCGGAGGTGGGCGCGGGTCCCGGCCGGCTGCGCATCGGGCTCGTGATCGAGCCGCCCACCGGCCTCCCCGTCGACCGCGCCAACCTCGACGCGGCCCACGCCGCGGCCTCCGCGCTCGAGGCGCTCGGGCACATCGTCGAACCGGTCGCCCCCTTCCTGTTCTCGCCCGAGGCGGGCAAGGGCTTCGTCGATCTCGTGATCAGCGCGAGCGTGTTCGCCTCGCCCTACGAGGACGTCGAGCTCGTCGATCCCTACATCCGCTACCGCATCGAGCAGGCGAAGCGCTTCCACTCGGGCGAGTACGCGGAGCTCGCCGGGCGGCTGCAGTGGGAGACGCGCCGGGTCAACGCCCAGTTCGGCCGCGACTTCGATCTGCTGCTCACCCCGACCATGGCGGTCGCGACCCCGCTCGTCGGCGAGGTCTACGACGAGGCGAACCTCACCCCCGACGGTCCCCGGCTCACCGAGGCGCGCCAGGTGAGCTTCACCGCCTGGGTCAACATCGCCGGGCTCCCCGCCGTCTCGCTCCCGGTGCACACCGACGAGCGCGGTCTCCCCGTCGGCGCCCAGCTCGTCGGGGCTCCGTTCGGCGAGGCGCAGCTGATCCGCGTCGCTTCCCAGCTCGAGCCGGTCTTCGACTGGGCGAAGCGGATCGCCCCGTCCGTGGGAGCGCCGTGATGGCGGCCCCGACCCTCCTGCCCGGCGATTCCACCGGGCACATCGCCACGGTTCGCGCCGCGCGCGGCGGCTCGCGATCCTGGCTGCGCTCCGACTGGGCCCTCTTCGCCTACCGGCGCCTCGGAGGGCTCGCGCTCTCGGCCGCGCTGCTCGTGGTCGTGACCTTCCTCATCGTCCCGCTCATCCCCGGCGACCCCGCGGTGGCGATGCTCGGCTCGCAGGCCACCCCGGAGGCGGTCGCCGCGCTGCGGGCGCGGATGGGGCTCGATCAGCCGCTGCTCGCCCAGTTCGCGAGCTTCGTCGGCGGGATCTTCCAGGGCGAGTTCGGCCGCTCCTTCCGCTACGGCGTGCCGGTGTCCGAGATCATCTCCACCAAGCTGCCGTACACCGCGACGCTGGCGGTCGGCTCGATCGTGGTCGTGCTGCTCGTGGCGATCCCGCTCGGCATGCTCGTAGGAGTGCTCACCCGCGGCGGCAAGCGGGGCACCCTGTCGACCGTGTTCGGCACGATCGCCGGCTTCCTCGCATCGTTCCCCGCGTACGTCGCCGGCACCGTGCTCGTGATCGTCTTCGCGATCTGGCTCGGCGTGCTGCCGGCCGGCGGCGTCGACCGCCCGGGCTACGCGATCCTCCCCGTCGCGGCGCTCGCGCTCGGCCCCACCTTCGCCGTCGCGCGAGTCGTGCGGCAGGAGACCTACACGGTGCTGCAGCAGGACTTCATGCGGACCGCCAGGGGGCACCGGCTGCGGGCCCTGCGCCTCTACATCGTGCACGCGCTGCCGAATCTGATGGCGAGCACCCTGACCCTCACCGGCCTCATCCTCGCCAGCCTCATCGGCGGCACCGTCGTCATCGAGACGGTGTTCTCCTACCCGGGGCTCGGGCTCGAGGTCGTGCAGTCGATCATCTACAAGGACTACCCGACGATCCAGGGGATCATCCTGGTGATCGGCTCGCTCGCGATCCTCATCAACCTGCTCGTCGACATCGTGCTCGGCATCATCGATCCGCGCACGCTCGGAGGAGGACATCATGGCTGAACCCGGCACGACCCGGCGGCGCTTCGCGCCCTCGCTCACGGCCGGCCTCGTCATGGGCGCCGCGCTGGTGCTCGTCGCGATCGTCGCCCCGATCGTGCTCGGCTCCGAGGCCGAGGCGCTCGGCGGCGGTTCGCGGCAGGGGCCGAGCCCCGAGCACCTGCTCGGCACCGACGCGCTCGGCCGCGACGTGCTCGCCCGCTCCCTGGTCGCGACCCGGCTCACCCTGCTGATGGCCGCCGGCGCGACCGCGCTCTCGGTGATCGTGGGCGTGCTGATCGGCGGCCTCATCTGGCTCGCCCCGCGGCTGCTGCGCGAGTTCGTGCTGCGCATCATCGACGCCTCCGTGGCGTTCCCCGCGCTCGTGCTCGCGCTCGTGGTCGCGGCGATCCTCGGCCCGGGCAGCCTCTCGGCCGTCATCGCGATCGGCGTCGCCGGGATCCCGAGCTTCGCCCGTCTCACGTCGAACATGGTCGCCGGCGTCGCGCAGCGCGACTTCGTCACCACGGCGCGCCTGCTCGGAGTGCCCGGGTTCCGGCTGTTCTCGCGGCACCTGCTGCCGAACATCTCAGGGCCGCTGCTCGTGCTGATCACCTCGAGCTTCGCCCTCGCGCTGCTCGAGATCGCCAGCCTCTCCTTCGTCGGCCTCGGCGTGCAGAGTCCGGCGTTCGACTTCGGTCAGCTGCTCAGCGACGGGCTCACCGGCATCTACTCCCAGCCGTGGCAGGCGATCGCCCCCGCGACGATGCTGGTCTACGCGGGGATCACCGTGATGCTCATCGGCGACGGCCTCGCCCAGACGCTCGATCCGGGGTTGCGCGCGCCCAAGCTCGCCGACCGGCTCGACCGCACCGAGCGCGAGCCGGTTGCGGCCGCACCGGAGGCGCTGGTGGAGGTGAACGACCTGCACGTGTACGCGCCGAACGGATCGGAGCTGGTGCGGGGCGTGAGCTTCGCGATCGGCCGCGGCGAGGTGCTCGGGCTCGTCGGCGAGTCCGGATCGGGCAAATCGATGACCGCGATGGCGATCGCGGGCCTCCTCGCCGACGGGGTGCGCTCCGAGGCGAGGACCGTGCGGCTCGACGACATGGATCTGCAGGGGCGCAACCGCCCCAAGCGGCTCGCCACCGAGCTGGGGCTCGTCTATCAGGACCCCGGCACCACCTTCAATCCGGCGCTGCGCATGGGCGGCCAGCTCGCCGAGGTCGCACGCCTGCACCTCGGTCTCGGCCGCCGCGCCTCGCGGGAGAAGGTGCGGGAGTCGCTCGACCGCATCCATGTGCGCGACGCCGAGATGCGGATGAAGCAGCACGCCTTCCAGTGGTCGGGCGGCATGCTGCAGCGCGCGACGATCGCGTCGGCCGTGCTCACGGAGCCGAAGCTCATCGTCGCCGACGAGCCGACGACGGCGCTCGACGTGACGGTGCAGGCGGAGGTGCTGCGCCAGTTCCGGCGCATCAACCGCGACCGGGGAACCGCGATGCTGTTCATCTCGCACGACATCGGCGTGGTGCAGGAGCTCTGCGACACCGTGCTCGTGATGCGCTCGGGCGAGATCATCGAGCGCCTCACGGGGGCCGATCTCAAGGCGGGCCGCGTCGCCCACCCCTACACGCAGCAGCTGCTGGCGGCATCGCCGCGCATGGACGACCCGATCGTGCACGAGGCGGCGCCGGGGATCGCAGCGACGGAGGTCGGCGCGACGGAGATCGGCGCGACGGCGGCGGTGCCCGCGGACGCCGCGGCCGCTCCCGGAGCGGGATCGTCGGAACGGAGCGAAGGATGAGCGAGGAGACGCCGATGGAGAGCGCAGCGGACCGGAGGGAGATCCGCCTGGAGGTGCGAGACCTCGAGGTGGTGCTCGGGCGCGGCATCCGCGCGACGCGCGTGCTGCACGGGATCTCGTTCCGGATCGAGGCGGGGACGACGGTCGGCCTCGTCGGCGAATCCGGTTCGGGAAAGTCCACGATCGCGAAGACCGTCGTGGGAGTGCACCGGCCCTCGGCGGGCTCGATCCTGTTCGACGGCGAGGACATCTCGGCGGCGCGGGGGCGGCGCCGCACCGAGCTGCGGCGCCGGATCCAGCTCATTCCGCAGGATCCCTACTCCTCGCTCGATCCGCGGCGCACCATCGGCCAGACTCTGGCCGAGGCGCTCGATCCCCGCCGGGCCTCGGTGCGCGAGCACCGCGACCGGATCAGCGAGCTGCTGCGCCTCGTCGCCCTCGACGACGGGGCGATCGGGCGGTACCCGAGCGAGTTCTCGGGCGGGCAGCGGCAGCGCATCGCGATCGCGCGGGCGCTCGCCGTGCAGCCGGACCTGATCATCGCCGACGAGATCACCTCGGCGCTCGACCTCTCCACGCAGGCGGAGATCCTCGAGCTGTTCGCCCGGCTCCGGGAGGAGCTGCGGCTGACGGTGCTCTTCGTCAGCCACAACCTGGCGGTGGTGCGTCAGGTGAGCGACGAGGTCGTCGTGCTGCTGCACGGCGACATCGTGGAGCAGGGCGCGGGGGATCGGGTGCTGCGGCGGCCGGAGCACCCGTACACCGAACGCCTGCTCGCCTCCGTTCCCGGCGGCCCCGGGTTCAGCCTGGACTGAGCGGCGGCCGCGCGGCTCGCGCCTCCGACGTGGCGTGCGCGCCGCGCGCCGCCATTCAGGGCAGGATGGGAGACAGGAACATCGCACGACGGAAGTGAGGCGGAGGAGATGACGGAGCAGATCGCGACCGCGAACGGCGGGCGCCGCACCGGCGGACGCGCACGGCTGAGCCGCGAGCGGATCATCGCCTCCGCGCAGGAGCTCGCGGCGCGCCCCGGTGTCGACGGGCTGAGCATCCGCGACCTCGGTCGTGAGCTCGGAGTCGACCCGAGCGCGATCTACCGGCACTTCACGAGCAAGAACGACCTGATGACGGCGCTCGTCGATGCGCAGGCCGTGGAGACGCTCGCCCGCGTCGACACGGATCCGGCGCGCGACTGGCGCGATGTGCTCACCGACATCGCCGAGGTCGGGCTCGAGATCCGGCTGCGCTATCCGGTGATCGGAGCCGACGCCGCCGCGATCCTCACCGAGAGCACCGACATCATCGAGGCGATCCTCGCGGCCTTCTCTCGCGGGGGGCTGCGCGACGACCGCCTCGTCGAGTTCTACACGCTGTACGCCAGCTACGTGCTGAGCTTCAGCGGCTCGATCGCGCGATCGCGCATCGAGTACGGCGAGGAGCAGGCCGATCGCGCCTGGGCCGAGGACGTGCGCGTCGCGTCGGACGACACGCACCCGACCGCGAGCCGGCACCGCGAGCGCATACTGGCGCTCGGCGACGTCGAGGTCTACCGGGTCGGCGTGCGGCTGATCCTGGAGGCCGCTGCCGCCGCCGCTCGATCCGACGCCGCGTGACGGTGGGGGATCGCGCACCGCGCGCTGGCGGAGCCGCGGTGCGCAGCCTCTTCGCGCTGCCGCCGAGCCCCGCTCCGCGGCGCTGGATCGCGACCCGCGCGGCGCTCTCCATCGGCGTGCCATTCGGCGTGCTCACACTGCTCGGCCACGAGGACATCGGCCTGCAGGCGGCAGCGGGCGCCTTCGTCGCGCTGTTCTTCGCCGGTGCCGGGGCGGCGGAGCGGGCGAAGGCGCTGCCCGTCGTCGGCGGGGTGCTGCTCGCGTGCGCGGCCCTCGGCGTGGTCTTCTCCCCGTGGCCCTGGCTGCTCGCCGCCGGGATCGTCGCGGTGACGGTGTGCACGAGCGCGCTCGCCTTCGCGTTCAGGCTGGGCCCGCCCGGCCCCGTCTTCTTCGTGCTGAGCTACGGCCTGTCGGCGAACATCACTGCGGTGGTCGACGGGGCGCGTCTCACCTCGCCCTGGACGTTCCTCGCAGCGATGGCCTGCGGCTCGCTCTTCTCGTACCTCGTCGCGCTGACCCCGCTGCTGCGGCGCGCGGAGCGCGCACGCCCGGTGCGCCCGCTCCGTGAGCTGCTGCCGGGGCCGTGGCTCGGAGCGGGCGAGCGCGAACTGGTGCTGCGCATCGCCGTCGTCGCCGTGCTCGGCACGCTCGCGACCATGCTGCTGCTCGATCCGCACCGCGCCTACTGGACGGTCTCGGCGGGCGTCGCGGTGATCGGCCTCACCCCCTCGCGCGGCTTCGCGATCGGACGGGGGCTGCACCGCACCGTGGGCACGCTGCTGGGCGCCGCCCTCGCGGTCGCCCTGGCGCCGCTCAGCGCGATCCCGCTGCTGCTCGTCGTCCTGCTCATGCTGCTGCAGTTCGGGATCGAGCTCGTCGTGGTGCGCAACTACGCGCTCGCGCTGGTCTTCATCACGCCGCTCGTGCTGCTCATCACCGCCGCGGCTACCGGGACCGCCGATGTGTCGCTCGCGGCCTGGGAGCGGGTGGTCGACACGGCGGTGGGATCGGCGCTCGCGGTGATCACCGGTCTGATCCACCGGCGCGCCTGATCTCCGCGCGCCGCGTCCATCGCCGTTCTGCATCGCGTCGCGGGCACGATGAGCCGCGTCGCGAGCGCGATGGCTCGCGCCGTGAGCGCGATCGACCGCGGAGACGCCGAGGCGGAAGCGCGGCGCGCCGGGGCCCGGCGTCCGACGGTGCGCCGGGGGTTCCCACCGCGCGCGTCGCGGAGTATCATTATTTCGATAAACGAAATGTAGTTCGCAGAGCGAAAAATTGGAGCGAGCGGATGATCGACAAGAGAGTGCCGACGGTCGAGGAGGCCGTCGCGGGGATCCCCGACGGGGCGACCGTGATGATCGGCGGTTTCGGCCGCGCGGGGCAGCCGGTCGAGCTGATCGACGCGCTCATCGCCCAGGGCGCGAGCGGGCTCACGATCGTCAACAACAATGCGGGCAACGGCGATGTGGGGCTCGCGGCCCTGCTCGCGAAGCGCCGGGTGCGCAAGATCATCTGCTCCTTCCCGCGGCAGAGCGACTCGTGGGTGTTCGACGGTCTCTACCGCGAGGGCGCCATCGAGCTCGAGCTCGTGCCCCAGGGCAACCTCGCGGAGCGCATCCGTGCGGCGGGCGCCGGGATCGGCGCGTTCTTCACGCCGACGGGTGTGGGCACCCAGCTGGCCGAGGGCAAGGAGACCCGCGAGATCGACGGCCGCGTCTACGCGCTCGAGTACCCCATCCGCGCCGACTTCGCCCTCATCAGCGCTCGTCGCGCCGACCGGTGGGGCAATCTCGTCTACCGCGAGACGGCCCGCAACTTCGGCCCGATCATGGCGACGGCCGCCGCCACGACCATCGTGCAGGTCGACGAGTTCGTGGAGCTCGGGGCGATCGATCCCGAGACCGTCGTGACGCCGGGCATCTTCGTCGACCGCGTCGTGGCGGTGGGCGAGCGCCGCTGGCTGCGCGACGGCGAGTTCGTCGGCGGTGTGGATCTGGAGGGGAACCCGATCTCAAGCGAACGCATCGCGTTCGCCGGATCGGGTTCGGCCGCTGCGGCGGCCTCAGGCGCTGAGTCGGGTCCCGCCGCAGCGGCGTCGGCAGACCGTACGGCAGCAGGGGAGGCGGCACGATGACCACGAGGATCAGCCGGCAGGATCTCGCGGCGCGCATCGCCGCCGACATTCCCGAGGGGGCGATCGTGAACCTCGGGATCGGCGCCCCGACGCTCGTCGCCAACTACCTGCCGGAGGACGGGGAGATCGTCCTCCACACCGAGAACGGCATGCTGGGCATGGGCCCGGCACCGGAGGAGGGGCGGGTCGATCCCGACCTCATCAACGCCGGCAAGCAGGCCGTGACCGCGGTCGCCGGCGCCGCCTACTTCCACCACGCCGACTCGTTCGGCATGATGCGCGGCGGGCATCTCGACGTGTGCGTGCTGGGCGCCTTCCAGGTCGCCGAGAACGGCGACCTCGCGAACTGGTCGACCGGGGCGCCCGGCGCGATCCCCGCGGTCGGCGGCGCGATGGATCTCGCGATCGGGGCGAAGGACGTCTTCGTGTTCACCGATCTGCTCACGAAGCAGGGCGAGTCGAAGCTCGTCGCGACCTGCGGCTATCCGCTCACGGGGATCGGCTGCGTGTCGCGCGTCTACACCGACCACGCGATCTTCGACGTGACCCCCGATGGCTTCGCCGTGCGCGAGCTGTTCGGCGACAACACCCTCGAGGAGCTGCGCGCGCTGACGGGCCTCGAGCTCGCCGACGCGATGTAGCCCGTCATCCTGCGCGCAGTCGCAGGATCTCATCCGACGCAGTAGGTCCTGCGATCCGCTCCGCGGCCGCAGGATGACAGGAATGAAGGAACCAGCATGACCTCCACCTACATCTACGACGCCGTGCGCACCCCCTTCGGCCGAGCCGCGGGCGCGCTGTCGGGGATCCGCCCCGACGATCTCGCCGCGACCGTGATGCGCGCGGCCGTGGAGCGCACCGGGATCGATCCCGCGCGCATCGCGGACGTGATCTTCGGCGACGCGAACCAGGCGGGGGAGGACAACCGCAACGTGGCCCGCTTCGGGGCGCTGCTCGCCGGCTTCCCCACCTCGGTGACGGGTGTGACCGTCAACCGGCTCTGCGCGTCGTCGGTCGAGGCCGTGATCCAGGGTGCGCGCGCGATCGAGTCGGGCGACGCCGAACTCGTGCTCGCGGGCGGCGTCGAGTCGATGAGTCGCGCCCCGTTCGTGATGGAGAAGTCGTCGAAGCCGTGGCCGGCGGTGGGCAACCAGACGCTGTGGAACACCTCGATCGGGTGGCGCATGGTCAACCGCGCGCTGCCGCAGCACTGGACCATCTCCAACGGCGAGGCGGCGGAGAAGACGGCGCGCGAGCGGGGCATCACCCGCGAGGCGCAGGACGCGTTCGCGGTGCGGTCGCACCGGCTCGCCGCCGAGGCCTGGGCGGCCGGAGCGTACGACGCCGAGATCGTGCAGGTGCCCGGCGCTGAGCTGGCGCGCGACGAGGGGATCCGCGACGGCAGCAGCGTGGAGAAGCTCGCGGGGCTGAAGGCGCTGTTCGCCGCGGACGGCACGGTGACGGCGGGGAACTCCTCGTCGATCAACGACGGCGCCTCGGCGGTGCTGCTGGGGGCCGAGGGCGCACTCGATGCCGAGCCGCTCGCCCGCGTCGCGGGGCGTGCGGCGCACGGCGTCGATCCCGACGACTTCCCGATCGCGCCGATCGAGGCCGCCAACCGGGCGCTCGCCCGGGCCGGGAGGACCTGGGCGGACGTGGACATCGTCGAGCTCAACGAGGCGTTCGCGTCGCAGTCGCTCGCCTGCCTCGCGGGCTGGCCCGATCTCGACCCCGAGAAGCTCAACGTCCACGGCGGAGCGATCGCGATCGGCCACCCCCTCGGCGCCTCCGGCGGCCGCATCATCGGCCACGCGGCGCACGAGCTCGCGCGGCGCGGCGGCGGCGTCGCGGTGGCCGCCATCTGCATCGGCGTGGGCCAGGGGCTCGCGGTCGTGCTCGAGCGGTAGGCATGGTGGGGTCGGGATCGGGATCGGGCGGGTGGACCCGGCCCCGGGCGGGTGCGCCCCGCACGCGATAGTGTGAACGGGTGAGCGGATCCGACCGTGCGGCGAGCGCCGCGGGCGAAGCGGCGAGCGACGACTTCGTGCAGTCGCTCGCGCGCGGCATCGCCGTGATCCGCGCCTTCGACGCCGAGCATTCCGAGCTCACCCTCAGCGAGGCGGCGCGCCGCGCCGAGATCCCCGCCGCGGCCGCCCGCCGCTTCCTGCGCACGCTCGAGACGCTCGGGTACGTGCGCAGCGACGGCCGCCGCTTCGCGCTCACACCGCGGGTGCTCGAGCTCGGCTTCAGCTACCTCTCGGCGCTCTCGCTGCCCGAGACGATGCAGCCCCACCTCGAACGGCTCTCCCGCGCCGTCGACGAGTCGGTGTCGGCGGCCGTGCTCGACGGCACGGAGATCGTCTACGTGGCGCGTGTGCCCACCCGGCGCATCATGACGGTCGGCATCACGATCGGCACCCGCTTCCCCGCCTACGCCACGAGCATGGGGCGCGTGCTGCTGGCGGCGCTGCCGGAGGCCGAGATCGCGGCGGTGCTCGAGGCGAGCGAGCTCTCGGCGCTCACCGAGCGCACCATCGCCGATGCGGCCGGGATCCGCGCCGAGCTGGCGCGGGTGCGGGACCGGGGATGGGCCATCGTCGACGGAGAGCTCGAGGCGGGCCTGCGCTCGGCGGCGGCGCCGGTGCGCGGCAGCGACGGGCGGGTCGTCGCCGCGGTCAACGTCTCGACCAGCGCGAGCCGGGCCTCGATCGAGCGGCTGCGCGAGCACCACCTGCCGCTGCTGCTCGAGACGGTCTCCGCGATCGAGAGCGACCTGCGCCTGCTGTAGAGCTCAGTCCAGGCAGCGCACCCGCACGGAGAGGCAGGTGGGGCAGCCCTCGAGCTTCTCGAACTCCGAGATGGCCACCTCGGCGACCGTGTACCCCAGCCCGCGCAGCAGCTCCGCCGTGCGCGGGGCCGAGGCCGAGATGAGCAGCTCCGAGTCGCTGAGGCAGACGACCGCGGTGCCGTGCGGCTCGGGTACGGGCAGGAAGCGGTCGAAGATCGCCGGGTTGTCGACGTAGTCGGGGTACCCGATCACGGTGCCGTCGGGCAGCGCCGTCACCGCGGTCTTGAGGTGCAGCACTCTCGTGACCGGCACCGCGACGACCCTGCCGCCGAGCGGGGCGAGGATGCGGCGCAGCTGGGCGACGCCCTCGGCGTTGGTGCGGCCGCCGCGACCCACGTAGACCGTGTCGCCGATCTTCAGCACGTCGCCGCCGTCGAGCGTGCCTGGCTCGCGGATCTCCGCGATGGGGCAGCCGAGCCCGGCGAGCGCGCGTCGCGTGCCCTCGGTCTCGGGTTTGCGGCTGTCGGCGCCCGGCCGGCTGATCACCGCGACGTTGCGGAACATCACGACCGTGTCCTCGATGAAGACCGAGTCCGGGCAGTCCTCCGCGGGGTCCACCTCGATCGTCTCCCAGCCGTGCAGCTGCAGCGCCGAGACGTACCCGCGCCACTGCTCGCGGGCCCGGTCCAGATCGACGGCGACCTTCTCGATGTGGTCGACGATGCCGTCGTCGAGCAGGGGGCTGGGCTGGCGCACGAGGGCGATTCTGGACATGTCTGCGGGTTCCTCTGGGTCTCCGGACGGGATCTCTCACCAGGGTAGCGGGCGCCGGGTTATGCTGGGCGTGAGTGGGCCGGCCGCGGCCCTCACGGACCTCAGGCGGGATGACGGGCTTCATGGGCAGTGCAACCGGAATGAATGAGCTTCGCGAGGCGATCGAGGCGCTCGACCCCGCCGTCAGGCCGGGCATCGAACGCCTGATCGGGCAGGTGGACGAGGAGGATCTGCGGGAGCGCGAGCCGCGCGACGTCGTGGGCTCGGCGCAGTCGATGCGCCTGCTCGCCGAGCAGCGCCGCCCGCGCGAGACGCTCGTGTCGGTCTTCACGCCCACCCTGCGCGAGCACGGTTGGACGTCGCGCCGCACCATCGTCAACATCTGCACGGACGATTCGCCGTTCCTGGTCGACTCGGTGGCCGCGGCCATCGCCCGCCAGGGGCTCTCGGTCCACCTGCTCATGCACCCCGTGGTGTCGGTGCGCCGCGACGAGGAGGGCGCCCTGGTCGAGGTCGACGCCCACGGCGGCGATCTCGAGTCGTGGATCCACCTCGAGATCGACCGCGTGCCCACCGAGGAGGGCCGCGTCGAGCTCGAGGAGCGGCTGCGGGCCGTGCTCGGCGACGTGCACGCGGCCGTGAACGACTGGCAGGCCATGCGCCGCGCCTGCCTCGACATCGTGACTGATCTGCGCACGGCGGCGCCGGCCACCGTGGACCGGTCGGAGATCGCTCCCGCGGTCGAGTTCCTGAGCTGGCTCGCGGAGGACAACTTCACCTTCCTCGGCTACCGCGAGCACGCGCTCGAGACCGGCGAGGACGGCGAGGAGGTGCTGCGCGCGCTGCCGCACACGGGCCTCGGCATCCTCCGCAAGTCGGCGGCGGCGGTCGCCAAGCTGACCCCGGAGGCGCAGCGCACGGCGCGGGATCCGCGTCTGCTCACGATCACCAAGGCCAACTCGCGGGCCACCGTGCATCGCGACGTCTACCTCGACTACATCGGCGTGCGCATCTTCGACGAGGCGGGCAACGTCACCGGCGAGCGGCGCTTCCTCGGCATGTTCACCTCGGTCGCCTACGCGTCGTCCGTCCTGACGCTGCCGATCGCGGCGACCAAGGTGCGCGCGGTGCTCGACGCCTCGGGCTTCACCCCCAATTCGCACTCGGGCAAGGACCTGCTCCAGGTGCTCGAGCAGTATCCGCGCGACGAGCTGTTCCAGGACACCCCCGAGCACCTGCTGGCCGTCGCCGGCGAGGTCAGTCGCCTGCGCGAGCGCCGTCGATCCCGCATCTTCCTGCGCCAGGACGAGTTCGGCCGCTTCGTATCGGCGCTCGTGTTCCTGCCGCGCGACCGCTACAACACCACGGTGCGGCTGCGCATCGAGGCGCTGCTGCGCGAGGCCTTCGGCGCCGACCAGGTGGACCACACCACTCGCGTCGGCGACTCCCCGCTGGCGCAGCTGCACTTCGTCGTGCGCGTGCCGAAGGGCGAGACGCTGCCCGAGGTGGCCGAGTCGGAGCTGCAGCCCCGGCTGGAGGCGGCGATCCGCGGCTGGGACGAGGGGCTCGTCAACGCGCTGCACCAGGCGTTCGAGGAGGAGGAGGCGGCCGCGCTGCTGAGCCGGTACGCCGACGCCTTCCCGGAGGCCTACAAGGAGAACGTGGTGCCCGAGGACGCGGTGGGCGATATCGTGCTGCTGGAGCGCCTCGAGCGCGGCGACGAGTTCGCCGTGCACCTCTACGAGCCCGAGAAGCACGAGGGCGGCAAGCGGTACCTCACGGTGGCGTCGCGCCGCGAGTACCCGCTGACGCAGGTGCTGCCGGTGCTGACCGATCTCGGGGTCGACGTGGTCGACGAGCGCCCCTACGTCATCGCCATCGCGGGCGACGGCACGCGGCACATCTCCGACTTCGGCCTCGTGGCGTCCGGCCCCGAGCTCTGGGACGACCCGGAGTGGGGCGCCGCGCTGGAGGAGGCCTTCCACGCGGTCTGGACCGGTGCGGCCGAGAGCGACCGCCTCAACGCGCTCGTGCTGCTCGGCGGTCTCGACTGGCGCCGGATCGTGATCCTGCGCGCCATCAGCATGTATCTGCGGCAGATCGGATCGGCCTTCTCGGTGGAGTACATCGAGCAGGCGCTCATCGAGAACCCGGGCATCGCCGCCGACCTCGTGCGGCTGTTCGAGGCCCGCTTCGATCCCGCGGTCGACGCCGCGGGCGGCGACCGCGAGGCCCGGACCGCCGAGCTCGGCGCCTCGCTGCGCCTCGCCCTCGACGGGGTGTCCAGCCTCGACCACGACCGCATCCTGCGCTCCATCATCGGGGTCATCGAAGCGACCTGGCGCACCAACTTCTACCAGCCGGCCGCGGACGGCGGCGCGAAGCCGTGGGTGTCGATGAAGCTCGACTGCGCGCGCGTGCCCGGTCTGCCGAAGCCCCACCCGATGGCCGAGATCTGGGTGTACTCGCCCGAGGTCGAGGGCGTGCACCTGCGCTTCGGCAAGGTCGCCCGCGGCGGCCTGCGCTGGAGCGACCGGCGCGAGGACTTCCGCACCGAGGTGCTCGGGCTCGTCAAGGCGCAGATGGTGAAGAACGCGGTCATCGTGCCGACGGGCTCCAAGGGCGGCTTCGTGGCGAAGCGGCTGCCGCCGCCCACGGACCGCGCCGTCTGGCTGGAGGCGGGCAAGGCCGCCTACCGCACCTTCATCCGCGGTCTGCTCGACGTGACCGACAACCGGGACGGCGGCGAGATCCTGGTGCCGGATCGGGTGGTGCGCCACGACGGCGATGATCCGTACCTCGTGGTCGCCGCCGACAAGGGCACCGCCTCCTTCTCCGACATCGCGAACGCCATCTCCGAGGAGTACGGCTTCTGGCTGGGCGACGCCTTCGCGTCGGGCGGCTCGGCCGGTTACGACCACAAGGGCATGGGGATCACGGCGCGCGGCGCCTGGGAGTCGGTGAAGCGGCACTTCCGCGAGCTGGGGCACGACACCCAGACCCAGGACTTCACCGCGGTGGGCATCGGCGACATGTCGGGCGACGTCTTCGGCAACGGCATGCTGCTCTCGGAGCACATCCGCCTCGTCGCCGCGTTCGACCACCGGCACGTCTTCGTCGACCCGGCCCCCGACGCCGCGGCCTCGTTCGCCGAGCGCCGCAGGCTCTTCGAGCTGCCGGGATCCTCGTGGGACGACTACGACCGATCGCTCATCTCGGCGGGCGGCGGTGTGTTCCCGCTCTCGGCGAAGTCGATCCCCGTGAGCCCCGAGATGGCCGCCGCGCTCGGCCTCGACGCGGGCGTGGCATCGCTGACCCCGGCCGAGCTGAAGCGCGCGGTGCTGCTGGCACCCGTCGACCTGCTCTGGAACGGCGGCATCGGCACCTACATCAAGGCGAGCACCGAGACCAACGCCGAGATCGGCGACCGGGGCAACGACGCCATCCGCGTGAACGGCGACGAACTGCGCGTGCGGGTGGTCGGCGAGGGCGGCAACCTCGGGGTGAGCCAGCGCGGCCGCATCGAGGCGGCGCTCGCGGGGGTGCGCATCAACACCGACGCGATCGACAACTCCGCGGGCGTGGGCACCTCCGACCGCGAGGTGAACATCAAGATCCTCCTCGGCGCCGTGGAGCGCGACGGCCGGCTCGACCGCGCGGCCCGCGACGAGCTGCTGCGCTCGATGACCGACGAGGTCGCGGTGCAGGTGCTGCGCGACAACTACGAGCAGAACGTGCTCCTCGGCAACTCCCGCGAGAACGCCGCCGACATGCTGCCGTCGCACGAGCGCCTCATCGAGTGGCTCGAGGAGCGGGACGAGCTCGACCGCGAGCTGGAGTTCCTGCCGAGCACCGGCGAGATCCAGACCCGCATCGCGGAGCAGCGCGGGCTGACCCGCCCCGAGTTCGCGGTGCTCGTGGCCTACGCCAAGCTGGCGCTGAAGGCCGACCTCGCGGCCGGCGACCTCGCCGAGGACCCGTGGTTCGCGCGCACCCTCTCCGAGTACTTCCCCGGCCCCATCCGCGAGGGGTACGCGGACGATCTCGACTCGCACCCGCTGCGCTCGGAGATCGTCGTCAACTCGGTCGTCAACTCGATGGTCAATCGGGGCGGCATCACCTTCGCCTACCGTGCGGCGGACGAGACGGGCGCCTCGAGCCAGCAGATCGCCCGCGCCTACGTCGTGGCGCGGGAGGTCTTCGACCTGCGGGGCTTCGTCGTCGAGGTCGAGGCCACCGACAACGCGGTGCCCACCGCCGTGCAGACCGATCTGTACCTCAGCTTCCGCCGGCTGCTCGACCGGGCGACGCGCTGGTTCGTGCACCACCGCGCGGAGAAGGTCGACATCGGCACGGAGATCGAGCTGTTCCAGGATCCGGTGACGAGGCTCACCGGGGTGCTGGGCGAGCTGCTGCGGGGCGAGGAGCTGCAGCGCTTCGAGGCACGCGTGGTCGAGCTCGAGGAGGCGGGCGTGCCCGTCGACCTCGCCCGTCGTGGAGCGGGGCTGCTGGCGTCGTTGCCGCTGCTCGACATCGTGGAGCAGTCGCGCCTGCGCGACTGGAGTCTCGACGAGGTCACCGCGGTGTACTTCGACCTCTCGTCGCGAATGCGCTTCGACGAGCTGCTGAGCGGTGTGACGGCGCTGCCGCAGGACGACCGGTGGGGCTCGATGGCCCGCGCGGCGATGCGGGACGACCTCTACGCCGTGATGATCGAGCTGACCGCCTCCGTGCTCGAGCAGACCGATCCGGGTGACGCGGGGGAGCGGATCGACGCGTGGCTCGAGCAGGGCACGGCCTCCGGCCGGCGGGTGCTCGAGGAGGCGCTCGACGCGGTCTGCTCGAACGCGCACGCCGGCCTCGCGACGCTGTCGGTCGCCCTGCGGCGGCTGCGGTCGCTCGTGCGCTGATCCCCTGCGCCGAGCCCGCCCGGGATCCCTCCGTCCGATCTCTCGAAACCGAGCCGACTGCTCCGAACCGACGCGACTATCCGTGCGGCCTGGAGCACTCGGCTCGGTTTCATGTGTCGGGCGGGCCGATCCCGCGTGCTGAGTGCGCGAGCGGGCGGCGACGTGACCGTCGCCGCCCGACGGGCCCGCCCCGGGGCCCCGTGCACCAAATGCTCCGTATCCAAACTGTTACCTTCTGTGCCATGATTCCGCCTTTACAGGCCGCAATCCACGCATTACTCTGATGTGAGTTCGCAAATAGGACGTATACAAACTAATATCGGGATTGCGAACCTGAAGCGGTCGACGACTCAAGGGAGAGGTTCATGTTGAAACTACGGAAGGCAACGGTCGCGGCGCTGGCCGTGGCCGGAGCGCTGCTCATGAGCGCGTGCTCGGGGGCGGCCTCGGGCGCCGAGGAGCCGGGCGGGTCCGGGAATGCCGAGGGAGGCGCGCTGGATCACCTCACGGTCGCCTCGATCGACGTGGGCGGCACCATCCCCCTGCTCATCGGCGTCGACGAGGGGATCTTCGAGAAGCACGGCCTCGAGGTCGAGACGACCATGGCCCCGGCGTTCGACGGGACCCTCGCCGCGGTCATGAACGGCCAGGCCGACATCGGCTTCGCGGCGTCGCCCCCGATGATCCGCGCGATGGTGAAGGGAGCGCCGATCCGCGCGGTCGCGCAGACCGCGACCATCGACGAGGACGAGACGCAGGCCAACGTGCTGGCCTCCGACCCGAGCATCGCCGAGCCGGCCGATCTCGCCGGCCGCAGCGTCGCGGTCGCGTCCCTGAACGACCTCGCCTCGGTCGGGATCCGCGTCGCCGTGGCGCGGGACGGCGGGGACCCGAACGAGGTGCAGTTCGTGGAGATGCCCGGCCCGCAGCGCCTGCCGTCGCTCCTCGAGAACCGCGTGGACACCGCCATCTTCATCGGCGCGCCGGGCCTCATCGCGCTCAAGGACGAGCGGATCCACCAGGTGTTCCAGTACACGGAGGCGCTCCCGAATGGCAGCCCGCTCGACGTCTACTTCTCGCAGGAGGGCTTCATCGAGGAGAACGAGGACGTGCTCGCGCGCTTCCGCGCCGCGATGACCGAGGCCGCGGCGTTCGCGAACGAGAACCCCGACGTGGTGCGCGAGTACACCCGCACGCTGCTCTCGGAGGTGCCCGATCAGCTCGGCGTCGTGGACGAGATGGAGCTCACGACGTACAGCACCGAGATCGATCCGGACGCCCTGATGGAGCTGCAGGACGCGCTCGTGCAGTACGGCGGACTCGAGAAGACGATCCCGGCCGAGCAGTACTTCTCGTTCGAGAACGGGCGCTAGGCCGCGGAGCGCAGCATCATGATGAAGAGAGGAAGAGCGGTCGCCCTCGGCGCGGCCGGCATAGTGGGGGCGCTGGTCGCGTGGGAGCTCGTGGTGCGGCTCGGCGTCGTGGCGGCCGAGACGCTGCCGCCGGCGTCGACCGTGATCGCGCGGCTCGTCTCCGAGCTGGGACAGGCGGAGACGTGGACCGCGACGGGGATCACGCTGATGCAGGCGCTCGTGAGCATCGTCATCTGCACGCTGATCGCGGTGCCGCTGGGGATCCTGATCGGACGCGTGCCGGTCGCCGATCGCTACACGCGCTCGACGATCGACTTCCTCCGCGCCATGCCCGGCATCGCGCTGGTGCCGCTCTTCCTCCTCTTCATCGGCGCCACCAATGAGATGGTGGTGTTCCTCGCGCTGTTCGCGGCGATCTGGCCGCTGCTGATCCAGGTCATCGAGGGAGCGCGCTCGGTCGAGGGCCTCGCGCTGGACATGGCGCGCGGATACCGGCTGAGCCCCGCCCGGCGGTTCTTCCGCGTGGTGCTGCCCGCGACGACGCCGAGCATCGTGACGGGGCTCCGCCTGGCCATGATGGTCGCGCTCCTCGTCTCGATCGGCGCCGGACTGCTGTCCGGCGCGCCGGGGGTGGGGCAGCTCATCGTGATCGCCAACACCAACGGCGACGGCCTCGGGGTGTTCGCCTTCGCGGTCTGGTCGGGCGTGCTCGGCATCGCCGTGCTCACCGCGCTCCGCTTCGCGGAGCATCACCTCCTCGGCTGGCACTACGCACGGGTGCAGATGGAAAGGGCCGCATGATGAGAAGAATCCTCGCCTCCCCGGTGTTCTCGTATCTCGCGCTCCCGGTCGTGCTGATCGTCGCGGTCTCCGCGTTCGCGACGCTCTCGGGCAACATCTTCATCTCCTCCCCCGCCGAGATCTGGCAGCGCTTCGCCGCCTGGTGGCCGGAGGGCTGGCGCCGCGACCTGGTGCCGAGCCTCACCAATGTGGCCGTCGGGTTCGCCGCGGCCATCGTCGTCGGCGTGCTGGCGGGGCTCCTCCTCGGCACCTCGCGGGTGCTGCGGGAGCTCTGCAGCCCGCTCATCGACTTCATCCGCGCGATCCCCGACGCCGCGATCGTGCCGGTCCTGCTCCTCATCTTCGGGTTCGGGCCGGGGACGCGGATGCTCGTCGTCTTCCTGAGCTCGGTCTGGCCGATCCTCATCGGCACGATGGACGGAGCGCAGGCGATCGATCCGCGGCAGCGGGAGATGGCGCGGGCGTTCAGGGTCCCGCCGATGCGGCACTTCTTCAAGGTGATCCTGCCGGCGACCAGCCCGCAGATCCTCGCCGGCGTGAAGATCGGACTCGCGGTCTCGTTCATCGTCGTCATCATCAGCGAGATGTTCGGCTCGTCCGAGGGCCTCGGCCACTTCGTCATCGCCTCGCAGCGGCAGTTCGACATCGCAGGGGTCTGGGTCGGAACACTGGTCATCGCGACCATCGGCTACCTGCTCAACCTGACTTTCACACTGATCCAGCGGCGCATGCTGCACTGGCACGCATCGACGAGGAGCGCATCATGATCCCGGGACCATCCGACCTGAGCGAGGATATCGACATGTCATCGATCGAGAGCACCGCCCCCGACGCGATCCTCGAGGCGGTGGGCCTGACGAAGGCCTACGGCAGCGGGGAGCAGCGGCGGACGATCCTCGCCGACGTGAACTTCGCCCTCGCGGAGCAGGAGTTCGTGTGTGTGGTCGGCCACTCGGGAACGGGCAAGACGACGCTGCTCCGCTGCCTCACCGGCCTGCTGAGCCCCACGGGGGGCGAGGTCCGGTTCCGCGGTCAGCGCGTCTCCTCCCCGCCCGAGGGACTCGCGATCGTCTTCCAGGACTACTCTCGGTCGCTGCTGCCGTGGCTCACGGTCGAGCGCAACATCGGGCTTCCGCTCGAGGGCAAGGGCATCTCGCGCGCCGATCAGGCCGAGCGGATCGCCCACGCGATCGCCGCGGTGGGCCTCGCCGGCCACGAGCGCAAGCTGCCGCACGAGCTCTCGGGCGGGATGCAGCAGCGCGTGGCGATCGCGCGCGCCCTCGCCTACCAGCCCTCCGTGCTCGTGATGGACGAGCCGTTCGCGAGCGTCGACGCGCAGACCCGGGCCGAGCTCGAGGACCTCACGCTGCAGCTGCGCGAGGAGTACCGGACGTCCGTGCTGCTCGTCACGCACGACGTCGACGAGGCGGTCTACCTGAGCGACCGCGTGGTCGTGATCGGGGGAGCGCCCGCGAGCGTCGTGCGCGTCGAGGAGACGGGGCTCGGCCGCCGGCGCGACCAGATCGAGACGAAGATGCTTCCCCGATTCGCCGAGGTCCGCGCGGAGATCCTGCGCGAGATCCGCGAGCGATCGAACCGAACCACCCCGACGGAGCTGCTGCAGGTGGCGCTCGGGGATCAGCCGACAGAACGGAGCGCCCGCTGATGGAACCGCGAGTGAACAAGACCGATGCACGACCGCAGGAGGACTTCTCCCTGACGGACCCGACCTGGGCCTTCATGCTCCGGCTGCGCCGGATGACCCAGCTCTACACCGCGTCGTGGGTGCGGATCGTGTCGGCCGAGGTGACCTCCACCCAGTTCGGCGTGCTGAGCTTCCTCGACCGCTTCCCCGGCGAGAGCCAGAAGGACATCGGCGCCCACCTGTCGATGGACAAGTCGAACATGACCGATGTCGTCAACCGGCTGACGCGTCGCGGGCACGTGCGCGTGCTGAAGGACACGAACGATCAGCGCAGGAACGTGCTCATGCTCACCCAGGAGGGGCGCCAGGTGCTCCACGAGCTGACTCCGCTCGTGCACCGGCTGCGCGCGGAGGCGTTCCAGACGTTCTCGCCGGAGGAGCGGGTCGTCTTCCTGGGCGGGATGGATCAGCTCATCACGCGGCTGGAGCGGCTCGTGGAGGAGCAGGCATGACCTCCGGGGACGGGCAGCGGGACCGGAGGCGCCTCGAGGGGCTGACCTACCGCGATCCCGAGCGCGTCGCGGAGGGGCTGACGCTGATCGCGGGGAGCTGGGGCGGGCAGACCGTCCACCTCGTCGACGAGGAGGGTGCGGAGGTGCACGAGTGGCGGCTGCCCTGGCCGCCCGGGCTCGGGCAGGACCTCACGGCCCGCGGAACGCTCATCGCGAACGGCAAGGTGCGGGATCCGCATCCGTTCCTCGACGGGCTCCCCTTCCAGGCGGGCGCGATCGCCGAGTTCTCCTGGGAGGGGGAGCTCCTCTGGGAGGTGCGCCACCCGGGGCATCATCACGACGGCATCCTGCTCGCCAACGGCAATGTGATGCTGCTCGGGATCGCGCAGGTGCCCGAGGCGATCGCCGCGCGCGTCCAGGGCGGGATCGGGGACGGCTCCGCCCCCATGTGGGCGGACACCCTCGTCGAGCTGACGACGGACGGCGAGGTCGTGTGGGAGTGGATCGGCCACGAGCACCTCGACCCCGGCGTCGATGTCATCGGACCCGGGGCGATGGACCGGACGGAGTGGACGCACGCCAACGGCATCGCCGAGCTTCCCGACGGCGACCTCCTCGTGAGCGCCAGGCAGATCTCGACGGTGCTCAGGATCTCGCGCAGCACGGGCGAGATCACGCGGCGCTACGGCAGCGACTCGCTGGCGGGGCAGCACTCGCCGTGGCTCACCGGAGCCGGCACGCTGCTGGTCTTCGACAACGGCTTCAACCGGCAGGACGGGTGGCCGCCCTACTCGCGGCTCGTCGAGTTCGACCTCGAGACCGGCGAGGAGGTGTGGGAGTACACCGATCCGGTGCGCTGGGAGATGTTCAGCGCGCTCCAGTCGTCGGCCCAGCGCCTCGGGAACGGCAACACCCTCGCCTGCGAGGGCCTCACCGGCCGGGTGCTCGAGGTCACCGCCGCGGGCGAGCTGGTCTGGGAGTACGTCAACCCGCATCGGGTGCCGCCCGCGGGGGAGACGGGCGGGCCCCGCTCCAACCGGATGTTCCGGGCGCGGAAGTATCCCCGCGCCCGCTTCGCGGGGCTCCGCGGCGGCAGCGGCGGCAGCGGCGGCGCGGGTCTCGGCGAAGGCGGCGGCGAATGAGGCTGGTCATGCTCGGCACCGCGGGCGGCCCGCGGCCGGTCGCGAAGCGGTCGGCGCCCGCGCAGGCGATCGTGCACCGAGGCGAGGTGCACGTGGTCGACTGCGGCAACGGCGTCGCGCGGCAGATGGCGCTGGCCGGGATCCCGCGAAGGGATCTCACCGGCGTGTACCTCACCCACCATCACGCCGATCACATGCTGGATCTCGGCGCGCTGCCGCTCATCGCCTGGACCGACGGCTGCGAGAACGAGATCGACGTCTACGGACCGCCGGGGACGACCGCGATGGTCGAGGACTTCCTGAGCATGGCGCGGCCCGAGATCGAGGCCCGGACCGCCACGACCGGGCGGAGGTCGTTCCCGGAGATGCTGCGGAACGCCGATGTGCCGGACGCGCAGGTGATCCGCGAGGCGAACGGCCTGCGGGTGTCGACCGGGCTCGTCGATCACCCCCCGTTCGACGTCGCGCTCGGATACCGCTTCGACAGCGATGAGGGCTCGGTGGTCTTCTCCGGGGACACCCGGTTCAGCCCCGGTCTGATCGAGCTGGCGCGGGGGGCCGACGTGCTCGTGCACGAGGCGATCTTCCCCGAGGCGCTCGCGGCGCAGGTGGAGGGATCCAAGGCGGAGACGCTGATCCAGCACCTGACGCACTGCCACACGACGGCGGCCGACGCCGGGCGGGCCGCCCGCGAGGCGGGGGTGGGCACGCTGGTGCTCTCCCACCTCGTGCCCGGATCGGACGTGGTGAGCGACGAGATGTGGCGCGAGGCCGCGGCCTCGAGCTTCGACGGGCGGATCGTCGTGGCGCGGGATCTCCAGGAGATCGAACTGCGATGAGGGGTGGAGCCGGGTCGCCGAGAGGGGCGGCGGGGCAGGGACATGCGCGACGGGACCGATCCGGATCGGTCGTGCGGGAAGAACGGAGGAGAGTGCGATGACGAAGAACGAGATGCGCACCGGGCTGGTGCCGGTGCCGGGAGCAGAGCTGTACTACGAGCTGCGGGGCGGGGGAGCGCCGCTGCTCCTCATCCCCGGCGCGAGCGGCGACGCCGGCATGTACGAGCGGGCCGCGGAGGCGCTCGCGAGCGACTTCGCGGTGATCACCTACGACCGCCGCGGGAACTCCCGCAGCGCGGCGCGCGGGGGGCTGGGCGCGACGAGCATCGACGAGCACGGCGACGACGCCGCGGCGCTCATCGCCGCGGTCGGCCTGGGCCCGGCCCTCGTGTTCGGCAACAGCAGCGGCGCGACGATCGCGATGAACCTCTGCCTGCGCCACCCGGAGGTGCTGCGGGGCGTGGTGGCCCACGAGCCGCCGAAGATCGGCACGCTGCCGAACCGCGACGAGTTCCTGCAGGGGCTGAAGGATCGCATGGAGGCCGCCGTGGCGCGGGGCGGCTACGAGGAGGCGGTGGAGGACTTCCACGGCTGGCTCGTCGGAGAAGACAGCGGCACGCCCGCCCCCGAGGGCCTGCGGGAGCGCGTGCGGGGCAACGGAGAGCAGTGGGTGCGGCACGAGCTCGGCGTGCTCGACCGCTACGACGCGCCGCAGGCGCTCATCGGGGCCCGCAGCACGCCCCTGCTCTTCGGGATCGGCACGACCGGGGGCACCGAGGAGCACACGGGCCTCCTCAGCACCTATCGCGGCAGCCTCGCCGCGCTCGCCGGGCAGTACGGCACCGAGCTGCTCGAGTTCACCGGCGCCCACGTGCCCTACGAGTCGATCCCCGAGCAGTTCGGCCTCGAGCTCCGGGCCGCGCTCGCGCGGTTCGCATAGGACGCACGCCGCCGGCGCCGCGGCGCCATCGCACGACCGAAAGGAGACGATCGTGGACGAGAGCCACATCACCAGCCACGCCGAGGTGGAGAACGCCATGCAGCCCGAGGACACCCCGGAGCTGCGGGAGCTCTACCGCGGCTTCGAGGAGCAGCACCTCATCCCGCTCTGGACGCAGCTCGACGACCTCATGCCCGTGACCCCCGCGCCGAAGGCCGTGCCCTGGCTCTGGCGCTGGGACCGGCTGCGCCCGCTGGCCGAGCGAGCGGGAGACCTGATCCCGGTGGGCCGCGGCGGCGAGCGGCGCGCGATCGGCCTCGCCAACCCCGGCCTCGGCGGCCGGGCCTACATCTCGACGACGCTCTGGGCGGCGATCCAGCAGCTCGGTCCGCGCGAGACGGCGCCCGAGCACCGGCACTCGCAGAACGCGTTCCGCTTCGTCACCTCCGGCTCCGGGGTGTGGACCGTCGTCAACGGCGACCCGGTGCGGATGAGCCGCGGCGACTTCCTCCTCACGCCGGGCTGGAACTTCCACGGGCACCACAACGAGACCGACGAGTCCATGACCTGGATCGACGGACTCGACATCCCGTTCGCCCAGCAGATGGACACGGGCTTCTTCGAGTTCGGCGCCGAGCGGGTGACGGACTACGCGACTCCGGACTACTCCCGCGGCGAGCGGCTGTGGTGCCACCCCGGTCTCCGCCCGCTCTCGGGGCTGCAGAGCACGGTGTCGAGCCCCATCGGCGCCTATCGCTGGGAGCACACCGACGCGGCGCTCGCCGACCAGCTGCTGCTCGAGGACGAGGGCCACCCGGCGACGGTCGAACCCGGGCACGCGGCGATCCGCTTCGTCAACCCGACCACCGGCGGCGACGTCATGCCGACCATCCGGGCGCAGTTCCACCGCTTCCGGCCCGGCGCCGGATCCGCACCGCGCCGCGAGGTGGGGTCGAACGTGTTCCAGATCTTCGAGGGCGAGGGCGTGATCCGGCTCGACGGCGTCGAGCATCGTGTCGGGCACGGTGACATCTTCGTCGCGCCCAGCTGGTGCCGGTACTCGATCCACGCCGAGACCGCGCTCGATGTCTTCCACTTCAGCGACACGCCCATCTTCGAGGGTCTCGGCCTCTACCGGCTCCAGATCGAGGGGGAGGACCGATGAGGCTCGCCACGATCCGCATCGACGGGACCACCCGCGCCGTCCGCGTCGACGGAGCGGTCGCCACCGTGCTCGAGGAGTTCGCCGACGTCGGTGCGATTCTCGCCTCCGACGCGCTCGGCCGGGCCGCGGAGGCGGCCGGCCCCACCCTGCCCGTCGACGGGCTGGACTTCGCCCCCGTCGTCGTGAACCCCGGCAAGATCGTGTGCGTGGGGCTGAACTACCGGGCCCACATCCTCGAGATGGGGCGACCGCTGCCCGATTTCCCCGTGCTGTTCGCGAAGTTCTCGGACAGCCTGCTCGGCGCGGGCGACGACATCCCGCTCCCGCCCGAGAGCGGCAGCATCGACTGGGAGGGCGAACTCGCGGTGGTGATCGGCGGCACCGTGCGCCGCGCGGACGCGGAGACCGCGGCCGCGGCGATCGCCGGGTACACGATCGCGAACGACGTCTCGATGCGCGACTGGCAGTTCCGCACCCGCGAGTGGCTGCAGGGCAAGATGTGGGAGGCCTCGACCCCGCTCGGGCCGGTCCTGGCGACGCCGGACGAGATCCCCGCGGAGGCGCACCTCGTCACCGCGGTGAACGGTCGCGAGAAGCAGCGGGGCGACGTGCACGACCTCGTGCACGATCCCGCGCAGCTCGTCGCGTACATCTCGACGATCACCACCCTCCGCCCGGGCGACGTGATCCTCACCGGCACCCCGGGAGGCGTGGGCCACGCCCGGGATCCGCAGGAGTACCTCGCCGACGGCGACGCGGTCTCCGTCTCGATCGACGGCATCGGCACGCTGCGCAACCGCGCGGTCTTCGAGGCGCGGGCATGAGCACCGCCGAGCCGCATCCGACCCCGGAGCAGCTCGAGCTGCGTGCGCGCCTCGGCGCGGGTGCGCGCTACGACGCCGAGCACGCCCCGCACGAGGAACTGCTGCTCGCCCGTCAGGGCACCGCCTCCTTCCTGCGCAGGCTCCAGGAGCTGCCCGACGCCGACTTCGACGCGCCGAGCGCGCTCGAGGGATGGTCGCGCCGGCACCTCATCGCGCACGTGGGGTACAACGCCCGCGGCCTCGCCCGGCTCGTGGAGTGGGCGCGCACCGGCGTCGAGACGCCGATGTACGCCTCGTCGGAGCAGCGTGAGCGGGAGATCGTGCTCGGCTCGACGCTGCCCTGCCGGGCCCTGCGCCACCTGGTCGAGCACTCCGCCGTCCACCTGAACGTCGAGTGGCGGGACCTCGCCGACGAGCAGTGGGACCACCGGGTCGTCACCGCGCAGGGCCGGGAGGTGCCGGTGCGGGAGACGGCCTGGATGCGGGCCAGGGAGGTGTGGGTGCACGCGATCGATCTCGGGAACGGCGGATCGTTCGCCGAACTGCCGGCGACGCTGCTCGACCGCCTCATCGACGACGTCTTCGCGGCGTGGCACCGCCGCGGGGAGGCGGTGCCGGTCACCGTGACGAGCACCGATCGCGAGGGGGATCGCCGCGTGCGCTCGTGCGGTACGGGCGGCCCGGAGATCTCGGGGACCGCTGCCGCGATCGTCGGCTGGCTGGCGCGCGGCCGGACTCGCGGCCTGCGCTCCTCGACCGGAGAGCTGCCCGCGATCCCGCGCTGGTTCTGATCCGGAGCCGGCCCCGGTCCCGCGCCGCCCCCGGTCCGGGGGTCGCCGCTCGCTCCGAGCGGCGACCCCGCGAGGGAGGAAGCGGCCGTCGAAAACCGGCTCCGCGGCGATTACACTGAGGTCCATGGCAGCGGAGCCGGAGCCACGGGCCGTGATCGGCTACGCCGCAGAGCGCGTCAAGGCCTTCGCCGACGCCGTCGTCGCGATCGCCCTGACGCTGCTGATCCTCCCGCTCATGGAGAGCGTGAGCGAGGTCGCCGGGGCCGGCGACGACGCGTCCACGTGGCTGCTGGAGCACGGCGGGCAGCTGCTGAGCTTCCTGCTGAGCTTCGTGCTCATCGCCATGTTCTGGATCATGCACCACCGCCTCTTCTCGCGCGTCGAACGGGTCACGACGGGGCTCATCTGGCTGCTCGCCGCGTGGCTGCTCACGATCGTGTGGCTGCCGGTCGCCACCGCGGTCGCGGGCCGCATGGAGGACGAGGACGCCGCCGCGAAGAGCCTCTACATCGGCAGCCTGGTGCTCGTCTCGGTCATGTCGCTCGTGATCCGCCTCTATCTGCGGGCCCATCCCGCGCTGCACACCCTGGACCGCCGCGAGCTCGTCTCCGGGCTCGCGGACGACATCTCGCAGGTGCTGCTCTTCGCGCTCGCGCTCGTCGTGACGCTGCTGATCCCGGTCGTCGGCTACTACTCGTTGCTCGCGATGGCGCTCTCCGGTCCGGCGCAGAAGGTGATCAGGCGGATCCTCGGGGCAGACGGGACGAAAACGATGCGACCCTAGCGCGGTGCCGCGCTTCGCGATAAACTTGAGTCATCATCACTCAAGTTTGAGAATCGGGCCGGGGAGCGCGAGCATCACCCGGTCCGCAGGATCGGCGGAGGTCGCATCCGTGCACCGCCGGAAGCAGTCGGAGGAGGAACATGCAGGCAAATTGGACGCCCGCCCAGGGCGAGGGGGAGCAGCAGTCGGCGCTGGAGCAGTTCGGCGTCAATCTCACGGAGGTCGCCCGGTCGGGCAAGCTCGACCCGGTGATCGGGCGGGACAGCGAGATCCGCCGCGTGAGCCAGGTGCTCACCCGGCGCACGAAGAACAACCCGGTGCTGATCGGCGAGCCCGGCGTCGGCAAGACCGCCGTCGTCGAGGGGCTGGCCCAGCGCATCGTCGCGGGCGACGTCGCCGAGTCGCTGAAGGACAAGGAGCTCATATCGCTCGACATCTCCGCGCTCATCGCGGGCGCGAAGTACCGCGGCGAGTTCGAGGAGCGCATGAAGGCGGTGCTCCAGGAGATCAAGGACTCCGACGGGAAGATCATCACCTTCATCGACGAGCTGCACACCCTCATGGGAGCCGGCGGCGGCGAGTCGTCGGTCGCGGCTTCGCAGATGCTCAAGCCGATGCTGGCGCGCGGCGAGCTGCGGCTCATCGGCGCGACCACGCTCGACGAGTACCGCGAGTACATCGAGAAGGACGCGGCGCTCGAGCGGCGCTTCCAGCAGGTGTACGTGGGCGAGCCCTCGGTCGAGGACACCGTGGCGATCCTGCGCGGACTCAAGGAGCGCTACGAGGCGCACCACAAGGTGACGATCGCCGACTCGGCGCTCGTCGCCGCGGCGAGCCTGTCGAACCGCTACATCACCGCCCGCCAGCTGCCCGACAAGGCGATCGACCTGATCGACGAGGCGGCCTCGCGCCTGCGCATGGAGATCGACTCCGCGCCCGTCGAGATCGACGAGCTGCGCCGCGCGGTGGATCGCATGAAGCTCGAGGACCTCGCCCTGAAGAAGGAGAAGGACGCCGCCTCGAAGGAGCGCCGGGCGAAGCTGCAGGAGGACCTCGCCGCGAAGCAGGCCGAGCTCGACGTGCTCGAGGCCCGCTGGGAGAGGGAGCGCGCCTCCCTCAACCGCGTGGGCGAGCTGCGCGAGAAGCTCGATCAGCTGAACATGCAGGCGCAGGTCGCGCAGCGCGAGGGCAATCTCGAGAAGGCCTCGAAGCTGCTCTACGGCGAGATCCCGGTGATCCAGAAGCAGCTGGCCGACGCCGAGCAGGCCGAGCTCTCGGATGAGGTGGGCGGCGAGCCGCGCATGGTCAACGAGCAGGTGACCGACGAGGACATCGCGGGGGTGGTCGCGGCGTGGACCGGCATCCCCGTCGGCCGGCTGCTGCAGGGCGAGACCGAGAAGCTGCTGTCGCTCGAGAGCGAGCTGGGCAGACGGCTCATCGGCCAGAGCGACGCGGTGCGCGCGGTCTCCGATGCGGTGCGCCGCACGCGGGCCGGGATCGCGGATCCCAACCGCCCCACCGGGTCCTTCCTGTTCCTCGGGCCCACGGGCGTCGGCAAGACCGAGCTCGCGAAGGCGCTCGCCGAGTTCCTCTTCGACGACGAGCGTGCGATGGTGCGCATCGACATGTCGGAGTACGGGGAGAAGCACTCGGTGTCCCGGCTCGTCGGCGCCCCTCCGGGATACGTCGGCTACGAGCAGGGCGGCCAGCTCACCGAGGCCGTGCGGCGGCGCCCCTATTCGGTGGTGCTGCTCGACGAGGTCGAGAAGGCGCACCCCGAGGTGTTCGACGTGCTGCTGCAGGTGCTCGACGACGGGCGGCTCACCGACGGGCAGGGCCGCACGGTCGACTTCCGCAACGTGATCCTGATCCTCACCTCGAACCTGGGCAGCCAGTACCTCATCGACCCCGACATGGCGTGGGGCGAGAAGGAGGACGCGGTGCGCGAGACGGTGCGCCGGGCCTTCAAGCCCGAGTTCATCAACCGGCTCGACGAGATGGTGATCTTCCGCCCGCTGTCGGAGGCCGATCTGGCGCAGATCGTGGAGCTCTCGATCGACCGCCTGCAGCTGCGGCTCGCGGACCGGCGGCTCACCCTCGGGGTCACGCCCGAGGCGCGGGCCTGGCTCGCCTCCCGCGGCTACGATCCGATCTACGGCGCCCGCCCGCTGCGCCGCCTCATGCAGCACGAGATCGACGACCGGCTGGCGCGGGCGATCCTCTCGGGTGAGGTGCGCGATGGCGACGCGGTGCGCGTGGACGTGGCGGCCGACGGCGACGGTCTCGTGCTCGAGAGCGCGGGATCGGTGCCCGCCGCCTCGGCCGGCTTCGGCGGCGGGGCGAACGGCGACGGCTCCGACGACGTGATCGAGGCCGAGCTGCTCGACGACTGACCCGGCGGGGCGCGCCGTCCCGGGTGCCGGCGACGGTTCGCCGGTCCCGCGAGCGCGCCCCGCCCCGTACCCGCCCGCTGGTCCCCGGTGTCCGCCCCGCCGGTCCCCGCCACGCCCCCGTGCCCACCCGCCCCTCGCGCGTCAGTAGATGTCACCAAAAAGGCCCTGAGGCGACAACTACTGACGCGCGTCATTGCACGCGAGATCGCTGCTCGGAGCGGGGGCGAGCTCTTCCCGCACCCTCGAGTCCGACGAGCCAAAAAGATCACAAAACGGTAACGGACTTCGCTATGCTGTGAGTCACCGCGCGACGAGGTGCGGCGCGAGGAGGCTCGAGCATGAGGGATCAGGCGACCGGCTGGAGGCGCAGCGCTCTGCGTACCGGGCTGCTCGCGTGGACGCTCGTGACCCTGCTCCTCGTGCTCTGGGGGGCGACGCCCCACGCCGCGGCGGCGAGCAGCATGCAGATGCACGGCGCACTGCACCGGGAGGGCGCGGTCGGCATCGTCTCCCACCGCGGAGCCGCCGCGATCGCCCCCGAGAACACGCTCGCGGCCATGAGCGTCGCCATCGACCAGGGAGTCGAGTTCGTCGAGACCGACGTGCAGCTCACGGCCGACGGCGTGCCGATCCTCATGCACGACCCCACGCTCGACCGCACCACGAGCGGCACCGGGGCCGTGGCGAGCCGCAGCTTCGCCGACATCCGCGCGCTCGACGCCGGCGGCTGGTTCTCCGCCGACTTCGCGGGCGAGGCCGTGCCCACCCTGGAGGAGTTCCTCGACGTGCTCGAGCCCTCGACGACCCGAGCCCTCGTCGAGCTGAAGGGCGAGTGGACGACTGAGCAGCTGGAGTCCGTCACCGAGCTGCTGCGGTCGCGGTACATGGTCAACCGGGTCGCGCTGCAGTCGTTCGAGACGCCGACGCTGGAGGGCCTGCAGCAGGTGGCGCCCGAGTTCGCGCGCGTGCTGCTGACCCGGGAGTGGGACGAGAGCACCGTGCAGCAGGCGGTCGACCTGCAGGTCTCGGCCGTCGGCGCGCGCACCAAGCTCTACGAGGGCCGCCCGGAGCTGCTGGAGCGCCTGCGCGCGGTCGGCATCGGATCCCTCGTCTACACGCTGAACACCGAGAAGCGCTGGGCGCAGGCGAGCGAGCGCGGCGTCGATCTCGTCGTCACCGACGACCCCGTGAGCCTCGCGGTGTGGCGGGATCCGGTGTAGCGCGGGATCGGGTGCGGAGCCCGATCGGCTGCGGAGCCGCCCGTCACCGCCCGGCCCGCATCGCCCGGGCGATGGACTCCCCGATGAAGACCGCGGTGTTCGCGGGTCCCCGGTGCGGGGCGACGGGGAGGATCGAGGCATCGGCGACGCGGAGCCCGTCGACGCCGCGCACGCGACCCGCGCCGTCGACGACGGAACCCATCGGCGCGGTCGCGCACGTGTGCAGGGCCGTGCCGAGGTGCGCGAGGATCCAGCCGTCGAGCGCCGCGTCGTCGTCGAGCACCGTCTCGTCGAGGTCGACGGGACCCGCGCACGCCGCCGAGAACGCCGGCGCGGCCAGCAGCCGAGCCGCGGTGCGCACGCCGGCGCGGAAGCGCCGCCGGTCCTCCGCGGACTCGAGGTAGCGGTACTCGAGGCGCGGCGGCACGAGCGGGTCGGCATCGACGAGGCTGAGGCGGCCGCGCCCCGAGTGATGCTGCAGGGCCACGAGCAGGTGGAGCGTCTCCGCGGCAGGTCTCACCCCGGTCAGCAGGGCGCCGAGCGGTTTGGCGGTGAGCAGGATCTCGAGATCCCCCTCGGGGTGCGAGGGGAGCGCCTGGTCGACCGCGGCGGCGTCGAGGTTCAGCGCCGTGGGGAAGCCGTAGCCCGCCTCCCAGTCGACGATCCCTCCGCGCGTGCGCCACTCGAGGGCGAGGTTCGGGTGGTCGCTGAAGGCCTCTCCCACGGGGAGGTCGGCCACCGCCTCGATCCCGAGCTCGGAGAGACGCCCGCGCGGCCCGACCCCGCTCAGCATGAGCAGCTGAGGCGAGGCGATCGCCCCGGCTGCGAGGACCACCTCGTCGGCGGCGAAGAACCCCGCGCTCGTCTCCACGCCGACGGCCCTCGGCCCCGCGGCTCCCGCGTCGATCGCCACCCGCAGCGCCCGGGCGCCGCCCACGACGACGAGGCGCTCCCGGGCCGCCGGGTCGAGCGCATCGCCGAGATAGGGGTCCCCCGTGCTCACCCGGACGCCGTCGACGATGTTCGAGGGCACCGGTCCGACGCCCGGCGGTCCGCCGTCGTTCTTGTCGGGCTCGTCCGGGAAGCCGAGCGCGCGCGCCGCGGCCGAGAACGCGCCCGCGGCGACGGAATCCTGCGGGGGCCGTGCGACGCGCATCGGCCCGGCCGCGCCGTGATGCGGAGCTTCCGGGAAGTCCAGATCCCGCTCGAGCGCGTTCAGGATCGGCAGCGCCTGTTCGTAGCTCCATTCGGGCCCGCCCGCCGCGGCCCACCGCGCGAAATCCGCCGGTGTCGCGCGCACGAAGTAGCCGCCGTTGGTCGCGGTCGAGCCGCCGAGCGCGCGGCCTCGTGCGATCGAGACGGCGAGGCCGGGTCGCAGCTCCCCCGGGTAGGCCCAGTTCGCCGGGTGGTCGGGCATCGCGCCCGCGAGCCTCCCCCCGTCGCGCAGGTCGGGCGGGGCCGGCCGCTCGGCCGATCCGGCCTCCAGCAATGTCACCTCGCGGCGCGGATCCTCCGCGAGGCGGGCCGCGAGCGGCGCGCCGGAGCCGCCCGCGCCCACGATCACGGTGCGAATCGGCGGTGCGCCGGTCCGCGCGCCGGTCCGTGCACGGGGCCGCGCTGCGGGGCCGGGGGCGTTCATCCCTCGTGCAGTCCGAACACGGCCTCGGCGGTGATGAAGGCCTCGGAGAGCAGTGCGAGCAGGTCGGCGTCATCGTCCTCGAGCCACCGCTCGTAGGAGGCGATGCACATCCCGAGGCACGCCCAGGCGATGGTCTGCGGGGCCAGTCCGTCCGGGGATTCGTTCCGACGGCGCCCCACGAACTCCGCGATGACCTCCCGCCACGCGGCGTACTTGAGCGTCGAGTAGGCGGTGAGCGAGGGGACGTTGAGCAGCAGCCACATGCGGCCGCGATGGTACTGGTGCTCGGCCTCGGGGAAGGTGTTGAAATCGAGGATCGCGGTGCGCAGGGCGTCCATGAGCGGGAGGTCGGGATCGGTGGCGGCGAGCCTCGCCCGCATCGCGGTCAGCAGCGCGGAGAAGTCTCCCCACGGCAGTTCGTTCTTCGATGAGAAGTAGCGGAAGAGCGTGCGCCTGCCGATGCCGGCCTCGCGCACGATGTCGTCGATCGTGGTGGCGTCGAAACCGCGCTCGATGAACAGGTTCAGCGCGATGTGGCTGAGCTCGCCGTGCGTCGTCGCCGGGGCGCGGCCGACGCGGGGCGCTGCCGCCTCGGGTGCTGCGGCCGGTTCGGGGTCCATGTGCTGCTCCGTTTCCTCTGCCGTGCAGCATACCGCCCGGTTGCACGAGCGGGCGATCGGCGGCCGGGGCGCGGCCGGATCCGCCTGGGATCCCCGCGGGATCCCGTGAGATCACCGTCGGATGCGCCTGGGATCCCCGCGGGATCCCATGAGATCCCCGCAGAATCACGGCGGGATCCTGCGCGTCCTCCCGGAAACGGAACAGCCTCTTCCCAACGGCACTCAGTGCCACTATGGTGAGGATTGCGGGTAGGGCCCGCCGATGCCGTCGCTCCTCCGAAACCGCCGGTTGCGACACGACACGGGTCATCCGCTGCACATCTCAACGACGAGAAGAGGAATGGTCATGGCTGGAAGAGTCGAAGGCAAAGTCGCGTTCATCACGGGTGCCGCGCGCGGACAGGGGCGCGCGCACGCGCTGCGCCTCGCCGAGGAGGGCGCCGACATCATCGCGATCGACATCGACACCCAGGTCGAGGGAGTGCCGTACGCGACGGCTCGCGCCGAGGATCTGCAGGAGACCGTGCGCCAGGTCGAGGCGCTCGACCGCCGCATCGTCGCCGAGACCTGCGATGTGCGGGATCTCGACCGGCTGAAGCAGGTCGTGGCCAACGGGGTCGCGGAGCTCGGCCGCCTCGACATCGTCGCGGGCAACGCCGGCGTCGACATCGTCGGGCCCTGGCACTCGATGACCCCGGAGATCGTGCGCACCACGATCGACATCAACCTCATCGGCGTCTGGAACACCGTGATGGCGGCCGTCCCCGCGATCCTCGACGCCGGCAACGGCGGTTCGATCATCCTCACGAGCTCGGCGAACGGACTCAAGGCGGGCCCCTGGAACATCGCCTACAACATGTCGAAGTACGGCGTCACCGGACTCACCAAGTCGCTCGCGCAGGAGCTCGCCAAGGACGGCATCCGGGTGAACAGCGTGCACCCGGGCGGCGTCGACACGCCGATGGCGCAGGGGATCATGGGCGTGGAGGACAGCGGCTTCTCGAAGGGCATGGAGGAGAACCCGCTGCTCACGGGCATGCTCACGCAGTGGCTCCCGGGGATGATGGATCCCCGCGAGATCTCGAACGCCGTGCTCTACCTCGCGTCCGACGAGGCGAAGTGGGTCACGGGCCACGCCCTCGCGGTGGACGGAGGCATGACCCAGTACTGAACCCGTCGCGGTGCCCGCGCGGCACCGCGGGGCGGATCGCCCGGTCTCGCGCCGCAGGCGATCCGCCCGTGTCATCCCGATGCGGCGCGAATCCGAACACGAAGGAGTGGGAAGAATCATGGCTGGAAAACTCGAAGGCAAGGTCGCATTCATCACGGGAGCCGCACGCGGACAGGGCCGCTCGCACGCGATCCGCCTCGCGCAGGAGGGCGCCGACATCATCGCGGTCGACCTCTGCGAGCAGATCGCGACCGTGGGCTACCCGATGTCGACGCCGGACGATCTCGCCGAGACCGTCGCGCAGGTCGAGGCGCTGGATCGCCGCATCATCGCGACGCAGACGGACGTCCGGGATCGGGATGCCCTCCAGGCCGCCGTCGACGCGGGCGTCGCCGAACTCGGACGCCTGGACATCGTGCTCGGCAACGCCGGCATCGCCCCGCTGTCGCTGCACCCGACGCCCGAGGAGTGGCAGGACGTGCTCGACGTCAACCTGACCGGCGTCTACCACACCGTCGAGGTGGCGAAGCAGGCGCTCATCGACGCCGGCGGCGGCGCCATCGTGCTCACGAGCTCGACGGCGGGCATCAACGGCATCGGCGGCAGCACGCCGGGCGGCCTCGGCTACACGGCGGCCAAGCACGGCGTCGTCGGCCTCATGCGCAGCTACGCCAATCAGCTCGCCGAGCACTCGATCCGCGTGAACACGGTGCACCCGACCGGTGTGAACACCCCGATGGTGGTGAACGACGTGATGCAGGAGTTCCTCGAGGCCGACCCGCAGATGGGTCAGGCCATGGCGAACGCCCTGCCGGTGCCCATGATCGAGCCGGTGGACATCTCGAACGCGATCCTCTACCTCGTCTCCGACGACGGGCGCTACGTGACGGGCGTGACCCTTCCCGTGGACGCCGGGTTCACCAACAAGAAGTAGGGAGGTGCATCGATCATGACCGGAAGACTCGAGGGCAAGGTCGCGTTCATCACGGGCGCCGCGCGCGGGCAGGGCCGCTCGCACGCGGTCCGGCTCGCGCAGGAGGGCGCCGACATCATCGCGGTGGACATCTGCGAGGAGGTGCCGAGCATCACCAGGTTCTATCCCGGCGCAACGGAGGAGGATCTCGCCGAGACCGTGCGCCAGGTCGAGGCGCTCGATCGCCGCATCGTCGCCTCGAAGGCCGACGTGCGCGACTACGCCGGCCTGAAGGAGGCGCTCGACCGCGGCGTCGCCGAGCTCGGCCACGTCGACATCGTCTCGGCGAACGCGGGCGTGTTCTCGTTCGGCGACCAGACGCAGGACGTCACCGATTCCGACTGGCAGGACGTGATCGACATCAACCAGACCGGTGTGTGGCACACCGCTAAGGCCGTGATCCCGCACCTCATCGAGCAGGGCACGGGCGGATCGATCATCATCACGAGCTCGACCGCGGGCATCAAGGGCACGCCGAACGTCGCGGCGTACACGGCGAGCAAACACGCGGTGGTCGGCATCATGCGCACGCTGGCACTCGAGCTCGCGCCGCACCGCGTGCGGGTCAACACGGTGCATCCCACGGGCGTCGACACCGACATGATCCAGAACGAGGCGACCTTCCGGCTCTTCATGCCCGACGTCGAGCACCCGACCCGTGAGCAGGCGGCCCCGATCTTCCAGTCGACGAATGCGCTCCCGGTGCCGTGGGTGGAGCCGATCGACATCTCGAATGCGGTGCTCTTCCTCGCCTCCGACGAGGCGCGGTACGTCACCGGCACCGAGCTGAAGGTGGATGCGGGGTACACGCTCAAATGACTCTCGTCGAACGAGCCCCGGGCGGCGGTGCGGGCGGTCCGGCCACCGCTGCGGAGCGGGTCCGCTCCCGCGTCATCGGCCGCGAGCGCGAGCTCGAACTCGCGCTCGCGGCGGTGTCGGCGGGCCGCGACCTGCTGCTGGAGGGGCCGCCGGGCACGAGCAAGACCACGATCCTGAAGGCGATCACGCAGGAGTGGGGGATCCCGCTGTTCTTCATCGAGGGGAACGCGGATCTCACCCCCGCGAAGCTCGTGGGCCACCACAACCCGGCGCGCGTGCTGCGCGAGGACTACTCGGCGGACAACTTCGTGCCCGGTCCGCTGGTCGAGGCCATGCAGCAGGGAGGGTTCCTCTACATCGAGGAGCTCAACCGCGCGCCGGAGGACACGATGAACACGCTGCTCATGGCGATGGGGGATCGCGCGATCTCGGTGCCGCGGGTCGGCAGGATCGCAGCGCTGCCCACCTTCCGGGTGGTCGCGTCGATGAACCCCTACGACAACATCGGCACGGCGCGCCTCTCGCAGAGCATCCACGACCGCCTGAACCGCATCGTGATCGGGTATCAGGACGCCGAGGCCGAGACGCGGATCGTGCGGCTGCGCGCCGGGCTCGGCGCGGAGGGCGCCGATGCGGCGGAGTCGCTCGGCGAGCGGGTCGTGCAGGACGCCGTGGCCGTGACCCGCGCGACGCGCTCCCACCCCGATGTGCGGCAGGGGTCGAGCGTGCGCGGCGCCATCGACACCGGGATGATCGCCGCGCAGCTCGCCGAGCTGCGCGGCGTCTCGGCGCCCGGCGACGAGCGCTACCCGGAGCTGTTCTACGACGCGATGACCGTCGGGCTGTCGGGCAGGATCCACGTGGACGAGGCCGCGGAGACGACGCCGGAGCGCGTGCTGCGGGAGATCTGGGAGGACCGCTTCATCCTCGAGCCGCACGCCGCGGCGCCCGGATGAAGAGCGGTCGAGGCCGACTCGCCGATCACGCGTGAGGCGCGGGATCGCGACGGCTCTCGCGGGAAGCCGCTCAAGCGCAAGCCGAAGCGGCTCGACGAGGCGCCGACCCTGCACGACGCCCGGATGCGGCCCGGGAAGCACGGGCCGGTGCTGCTCGGCGGCGGATCCCGGGAACCCGGAGCGGCGGCCCTCCCCGGAGCGGTCGCCCCCGGGGAGACCGACGAGGCCGCCGCGCTCATCGGGAGCCCGGAGGAGGAGGCCGAGGTCGACCCGGGGGTGCGCGCCCTCGCGCAGCAGATCGCGTCGCGCCTCTCGGTGCGCAGGCCCCGGAGGGATGCGTCGGCGGTGCGCGGGATCGGCCGGCTCGAGACCGTGCCCTACGGGGGCGCCTCCGACGAGATCGATCTCGATGCGACGCTCGAGGTGCTCGCCGAGCGGCCGCTGCCCGAGGACGAGGACATCCTCGTGCGCGAGCGGCTGCGCACGAAGCGATCCGTCGTGCTGCTCGTGGACGTCTCGGGCTCGATGAAGGGGGAGCGGATCAAGACCGCCGCCGCGACGGTCGGGGCGCTCACGGCGGAGCTGTCCCACGACTCGCTCGCCGTCGTCGCGTTCTGGTCGGACGCCGCGGTGCTGCTCGATCTCGGCGGACCGGTGCGTCCGATGGAGCTGCTGGATCGGATCCTCAGGATTCCGGCGCGCGGGCTCACCAACGTCGCCTTTCCTCTGGAGGTCGCCGCGCAGCAGCTGGCGCGGGTGCCCGCGCGCGAGGCGCGCGTGATCCTGCTCTCCGACTGCGTGCACAACGCCGGCCCCGATCCGCGAGCCTTCGCCGCGAAGCTGCCGCGCCTCGACGTGCTCCTCGATGCGAGTGGGGAGAAGGACATCGAGCTGGGGCGGGAGCTCGCCTCGCGCGGGCGCGGAACCTGCCGTGTGCTCCGCTCGCACCGCGACGTCGCTCCGGCGCTCAGCGCGATCTTCGGGTGGTGACGGGTTCTCTCGAAACCGAGCTTTCTTTTTGACACCGGGTGTCAATATAATCGGAACATCGCGCCGGGGGGACGATACGATCAGTCACCGGCCTTTCGACGATGAAAGCGAGAATCGTATGAGCAAGATCTGGCCCTGGGTGAAGAACCCCTGGTTCGAAACCGTCCTCGAGGCGCAGCGCCGCTCGAAGGCGTTCCTGCCGCCCTCGGTCTACGCGGCCCTCGTCGCCGGATCCGAGCGGGGCCGCACCCCGCAGGACAACCTCGACGCGTTCGCGGAGCTCGAGTTCGCCCCCCACGTCGCCGGCCATCAGCCGGAGCGGGACCTCTCGACCACGATCCTCGGCATCCCCGTCTCCCTGCCGGTCATGATCTCGCCGACCGGGGTGCAGGCGATCCGCCCCGAGGGCGAGGTCGCCGTCGCGAAGGCCGCCGCCGCCCGCGGCACGATCATGGGGCTCAGCTCCTTCGCCTCGAAGCCCGTCGAGGAGGTCGCCGCGGTCAACGAGAACACCTTCTTCCAGATGTACTGGACCGGAAGCCGTGAGACCATGCTGCAGCGCATGGAGCGCGCCCGCGCGGCCGGCGTCAAGGCGCTCATCACGACGACCGACTGGTCCTTCTCGGTCGGACGCGACTGGGGCAGCCCCGCCATCCCCGAGCGGATGGACTTCTCCGCCCTGTACAAGATGGCGCCCGAGGGCATCCGGCGGCCGAAGTGGACGGCGACCTGGTTGAAGGCCGGCCTGCCCGACCTCACCGCGCCGAACCTGAAGCCGCCGACCGGCCCGGCGCCCACGTTCTTCGGCGCCTACGGCGAGTGGCTGCAGACGCCGCCGCCCAGCTGGGAGGATCTCGAGTGGCTGCGGGAGGAGTGGGGCGGTCCCTTCATGATCAAGGGGATCACCCGCATCGATGACGCCAAGCGCGCTGTCGACATCGGCGCCGACGCCATCTCCGTCTCGAACCACGGCGGCAACAATCTCGACACCACCCCTGCCTCGATCCGCTGCCTCGGCCCGATCGCGGACGCGGTCGGCGATCAGCTCGAAGTGCTGCTCGACGGGGGCGTGCGCCGCGGCGGCGACGTCGCGAAGGCGCTCGCGCTCGGGGCCCGGGCCGTGATGATCGGCCGCGCCTACCTCTGGGGCCTCGGTGCGAACGGCCAGACCGGCGTCGAGAACGTGCTCGACCTGCTGCGCATGGGACTCGACTCGGCGCTGATCGGCCTCGGTCACGCGTCGGTGTCCGAACTCACCCGGGACGACTTCTACATCCCGGAGGGCTTCGAGCGCGTGCTCGGCGATACCGGCACCGCAGCCCCGGACTCCGCCGCCGCGAAGCGCACGTCGCGTCGCACCTCCGCCGCGGACCGCCCGGTCGAGAAGGTCGTCCAGTAGGCCTCCCGCACCGTCCGTCCGTCCGAAGGAGCACCGAACGCATGACCACCAGCGATGCCGTCGCGCCCTGGGGCCCGCCCCTCTTCCCGCCGCCGCCCGCCGACCTCCGCGAACGCGCCCGGTTCACCGCGCGCGTCCCCCTGGCCTGGACCTCGGGGGTGGCGCTGCGCGCCGGCAGGGTGACGATCGGCGGGTCGCCGTGGTCGGTGACGCTGATCCCGGATCGCTTCCGCCCGTTCGCGCGCAGGCTCTTCGCGGCGAACCGGAGCGGGCTCACGGCCGCCACCCCCGAGGAGCAGGAGGCGGCGCTCTTCCTCCTCGATCTCGGCATCGCGGATCCGCTGCCCGCCGCCGCGACCGCGGCGGCCCGCCCCGATGACCTCGAGATCGTCGTCCCGGTCTACCGCCACGCGGAGCAGCTCGAGCGCTGCCTCGCCTCGCTGCGCGAGGACGGACTGCCGGTCACGGTCGTCGACGACGCCTCCCCCCGCCTGGACGCCGCGCGCATCAGGAAGATCGCGCACGCCCACGGGGCGAAGCTCATCGTGCGCAAGACGAACGGAGGTCCCGGTGAAGCCCGCAACGACGGCTTCCGTGCGACCACGGCGCCCTTCGTCGCGTTCCTCGACGCGGACGTGACGGCCTCGCCCGGGTGGGCGGCGCGCCTCCGGCCGCTGTTCGACGATCCCCTCATCGGCGCGATCGGGCCGCGCGTGCGCCCCCGGATCGAGGGCGGCTCTGCCGTGGAGCTCTACGAGGAGACCCGCTCCGAGCTCGACATGGGGCCCGACCCGAGCCGCGTCGTCTACGGCGTCCCGGTCGGCTGGCTCCCGAGCGCCTCGGTGATCGTGCGGCGCAGCGCCGTCACCGATCCCCCCTTCGAACCCGGCATGCGCGTGGGCGAGGACGTCGACCTGTTCTGGCGGATGCACGAGGCCGGCTGGACCGTGCGCTACGTCACCGACGTCGTGAACCACCACGAGGTGCGGACCGCGCTGAAGGACTTCAGCCAGCGCCGCGCGATGTACGGCTCCTCGGCCGCCGACCTCGAACTGCGGCATCCGGGCCGCCTCATCCCCGCCCGGCCGTCGTTGTCGGGGCTCGCGGTGGTCGCCGTGCTCGCGAACCGGCGCGCGTGGGTGCGGTGGCTCGCCCTGCCCATCGCCGCGTACGAGTTCGCGCGCCAGCGGCGCCTGCTGGGGAAGGGGATGCCGATCTCCGTCGCGGTCGAGATGACGGGGCGCTCGCTCTGGTCCGACGCGTTCTGGATGGGGCACCTGCTGCGCCGCGACTGGTGGCCCGTCGGCTGGGGCGTGCTCGCGCTGACACCGTTCTCGCGGATGGCGCGCGCCGTCGCGACGGCGATGCTGTGGGAACCGGTGCGGGATCACCTCCTCCGCCCGACGCGGCTCGGCCCGTTCAGGAGCCTGACCCTGCGCCTGTTCGACGACGCCTCCTACGGTTCCGGCGTGATCCGCAATGCCGTCCGCAAGCGCGTTCCCAATGTGGTGATGCCGCGGGTGCGCTTCCCCTTCTGGCCGCGGAACGGCGCGCCCGACGCGCGGAGCGGCATGCAGGCCGGCCCGCAGGCGGCGGACGCCCCGCCGCGGCTCCCCACCCGCTCCGCACGATCCGAAGAGAAAGCGACCCCCGCCGCATGACCCGCACGACCAGGACGACGCGCTTCGGCGCGATCGCCGCCCTCGCCCTGCTGCTCACGGGATGCGCCGCCGGCGCCGGAGCGGCCGGCGGCGGGGACGGCACGGCCGCCGACCCGATCCGGATCGGCGCGGTGAGCTCGCTCACGGGCCCGGCACCCTTCCCCGAGGTCCCAGGCGCGGCGCGGGCCGTGTTCGACGAGGTGAACGCCGCCGGCGGCATCGGCGGGCGGATGATCGAGTTCATCTCCGAGGACGACGGCGCCGACCCGGCCCAGGCCGGTCAGGCGGGCCGACGACTCGTCGACGAGGAGGGCGTCGTCGCCATGGTCGGCGCGGCGAGCCTCGTCGAGTGCAGCGCGAATGCCGCGCTCTACGCGCAGCGCGGCGTGCTCTCCGTCATGGGCACGGGGATCGAGCCGTCCTGCTTCGCCTCCTCGAACATCGCCCCCGTCAACGCGGGTACCTTCAACGGCTACGAGAGCCTGCTGTACTTCGCGAAGGATCAGCTCGGCGCCGAGAGGATCTGCCCCGTGATCCTGAAGAGCGAGGGCCTGACCGAGCCGTACCTCGAGCTCCTCGACCGCTGGCAGCGGGTCACCGGCACGGCGTTCGCCCACATCGACACGTCGGTGAACCTCGGGGACGATCCGACCCCGGCGATCCTCGCGGTGAATGACGCGGGGTGCGACGCGGTCGTGCTCAACCCGACCGAGCCCGAGGGGGTCGCCTTCATGAAGGCCGTCCAGCAGCAGGGCGTCATCGACCAGGCGGACTGGCTCATGCTCACCAACGTCTACACGGAGTCGGCGATCGAGGCGCTGCAGGCGCAGGGGACGATCGGCAACGTCTACGCGAACTCCGAGTTCCTGCCGTTCACGAGCGACGATCCCGAGGTCGAGAACTGGCGCGCCACGCTCACGGCGGCGGACGTGCCGATCACCTCGCTCTCCGAGGGCGGGTACGTGAGCGCGTGGATCATGGTCGACGTGCTCGAGAGCATCGAGGGCGACATCACCCGCGAGTCGGTCGCCGAGGCGCTGCGCGGCGCCGGCGAGATCGAGAACCCCCTCATGGGCATGCCCTACGTCTTCGACGCCTCCGACGCGCACAACCCCAATCGTGCGAGCATGATGGTGCAGGCGACCGCGGACGGATGGATCCCGGTCGGCGACTGGGTGGAGGTGCCGTAGCCGGCGCCCCCGCGATCCGAACACCGTACGGGAGGCGACGATGCTCGACGGGCTGATCGTCTCGGGTCTCGTGACGGGATCCGCCTACGCGATCCTCGCCGTGTGCATCGTCGTGCTCTACCGTCTCGTCGGCGTGCTGAACTTCGGGCAGGCCGCGATCGGCGGACTCGGCGCATACACCGTGTACGCGCTCGCGGGATCGGGGCTGCCGCTGCCGTTCGCCGTGCTCGCGGGCGTCTCCGCCGCGGCCGGGCTGTCGGCCTTCGCGGGCTGGGTGATCGCGCGCTGGTTCGGGACCGCGACGCCCGTCGTACGCGCGGCCGTCACCGTCGTGCTGCTCGTGGTGGTGCTCACCGCGGGGTTCCGGCTCTTCGGAGACACCCCCCGAGTGATGCCGAGCCTGGTGCCCGACGTCGCCTTCCCGGTGCTCGGCGTGCGGGTCTCGCTCACGACGCTGATCGCGCTCGCGGCGACCGCGGCGATCGCGACCGCGCTCACGCTGCTGCTGCGCCGCACCCGCCTCGGGCTCCGGCTGCAGGCGGTCGCCGAGCGGCCGACGACCGCGCAGCTGCTGGGCGTGAACGCGCGAGCGCTCTCGGTCGGGGTGTGGGCCGTGGCCGGGGCGCTGTCGACCCTCGCGCTCCTCTTCATCGCTCCGACGCGCAATCCCACCTTCGAGTCGATGGCGTTCCTCGTGGTGCCGGCGCTCGCCGCCGCGCTCGTCGGGGCCCTGTCCGACGTCTGGACCGCCGCCGCCGCCGGGCTCGCGGTCGGGGCGATCGAGGGCATGGGGGTCCGGGTGCCCGGCCTCGCCGAGTACCGAGGCGCGATCCCGTTCGTGATCGTCATCGTCGCGCTGCTCTGGATGCGCAGGCGGGAGGTGTGGGATGCGGTCCGGTGACGCCGCCGCGGCGCGGGAGCCTTCCGCGAACCCGCCGGATCGGGCGGCGCGCGCGCTCGGGTGGGCGCCCTGGCTCGGCTGGGGGCTGCTCTCGGTCGTGCTCGCGGTGCTCGGGATGCTGCTGCCCGTCTACTGGGTGTACCTGCTCGCCACCGTCGCGGTGAGCGCGCTCGTCGCGCGGAGCATCGGCCTCGTCACCGGCCAGCTCGGCATCATCACGCTGTGCCAGATGTCGTTCGCCGCCATCGGCGGATGGGTCGTCTCCGCCCTCGCCCTCGTCTGGCCCGCGGCGCCGTTCCCCCTGCTGGTGCTCGTCGGCGGCTGCGCCGCGGCTCCGGCGGGGCTCGCGATCGGGCTCGCGAGCGCCCGCATCCGCGGAGTGGAGTTCGCGATCGTGAGCCTCGGCTTCGCGGCTGCGCTCGATCTCGTGGTGCGGCAGCGCGGGTTCCCCGGCGTCGGGGCGGGGACCACCGTGATCCCGAGCGCCCCGTTCGACGATCCGCGCGGCTTCTTCGCACTCGCCTGGGGGCTGTTGATCCTGCTCCAGTTCGTGATCTCGCGCGTCGCGCGCACGCGATTCGGTCTCGCCTGGAGCGTCGTGCGCTCGAGCGAGCGGACGGCCGCCGCGCTCGGGGTGCGGGCCGCGGCGGTGAAGACCGGTGCCTTCGGGATCGGGGCGGCCGTCGCCGGCTTGGCGGGCGGTCTGCTCGCCGGGCAGTACGGGCTGCTCACCACGAGCGTGTTCACGCCGCTCACCTCGATGGTGCACCTGGCGACGGCGGTGCTGTGCGGGGCGAGCCTCTTCGCGGGCGCCGTTCTCGCCGGCGTGTTCGCGGTGTTCGTGCCGGAGCTGCTGCGCCGATTCGGCGTGCCCCTCGACGTGGGGAACGCCCTGCTCGCGATCGGCGCGTTCGACGTGCTCCGGCGGGGGAACGGAGGCCTGGTCGAGCAGCTGCACGCGAAGCTGCAGGAGCGGGCCTTCGCCCGCGCGCGGTTGAACGTCAGACTCTCGGATTCCGGCCCCGGCGGGCCGGAGGATGGGCCGGCGGCGTCGCTGTCGGCGACGGCGACGGCGACGGCGACCCGGGGAGCCGATCCGGGTGCCGGGAGGCGTGTCGCGTCCGACCCCGCCCCGCCCGTCCGGCTCGAGATCTCCGAGCTCTCGGCGGACTACGGCGGAGAGCCGGCCCTCGACCGGGTGTCGCTGCGACTGGCGCGGGGCGAGGTGCACGCCCTCGTCGGCCCGAACGGCGCGGGCAAGTCGACTCTCGTCGACGCCGTCACCGGCTTCCTGCCCGGATACAGAGGCGCGGTGACGCTCGCCGGAGAGCCGATCGACGGCCTGTCCGCCCGGGAACGGGCGCGGCGGGGAGTGCGGCGGACCTTCCAGCACATCCGGTCGATCGAGGGGACCACCGTCGGGAGCTACCTCCGGCTCGCCGCCGGGGCCGATCGGGACCCCGAGGCGGGGCTCCCTGCCGACGACACCCGGGTCGAGCGGATGCGCTCCCGCGGCGAGCGGATCCGCTTCGCGAGCGACTTCCTCGGCCTTCCCCCGGGCCGCGTGCCGATCCGGCTCCTGGACGCCGGATCTCGTCGTGTCCTGGAGATCGCGGGTGCGCTCGTATCGGGACCGGGCGCCCTGCTGCTCGACGAGCCCGCCGCCGGTCTCGGTGAGGAGGAGAGTGCGGGGCTCGCCGAGCGCGTGCGCCGCATCCCGGCGGCGTTCGGCTGCTCCGTGCTGCTCATCGAGCACGACATGGGGTTCGTCCGGAGTGCGGCGTCGACCGCCACGGTGCTCGACGCCGGACGCGTGATCACGACCGGCCCGGTCGCCGCCGCACTGGGCGATCCGCGCGTCGTGGCGAGCTACCTCGGTCGCGGCGGTGCGGCATGAGCGATGCGCTGCTGGTCCAGGGCGTCTCGGTGCGGCGCGGCGGTCTCCCGGTCTGCCGGGACGTCTCCTTCACGGTTCCCGCGGGCGAGATCACGGTGCTGCTCGGAGCGAACGGGGCGGGCAAGTCGACGCTGCTCGACGGCATCTCGGGGTTGCTGCCGCTCGCCGCGGGACGGGTCGAGATCGACGGCCGCCGGATCGACGGGCTCCCCGTGCACCGCCGCGCCGCGCGCGGCCTCGCCTACGTCCAGCAGGAGCGCAGCGTCTTCGCGAGCCTGACCGTCGCCCAGAACCTCGCGGTGGTCGACGGCTCGCGTGCCGCGTTCGCGCGGGCCTGCGAGCTCTTCCCCCGCCTGGCGGCGAAGCGGGACACTCGGGCGGGGCTCCTGTCCGGCGGCGAGCAGCAGATGCTCCTCGTCGCCCGGGCGCTCGCCGGCCGTCCCCGGTTCCTGCTCGTCGACGAGCTCTCGCTCGGGCTGGGCCCGAGCGTCGTGACCGCGCTGGTGGACGCGTTGGCCGGGCTCGCGCGGAAGGGCGTCGGGATCCTGCTCGTCGAGCAGTTCGTCGAGACCGCCCTGCGGGTGGGGACGACGGCGCACATCCTGGAGCGGGGGCGGGTCGTGCGATCCGCGCCGTGCGGTGAGCTGCTGCGGGATCGCGCGTCGCTGATCTCCCCGTATCTGGGCGGCGGATCCTGAGACACCCGGGCGCCCGGCAACGCGGCCGACCGCCGCGGTTCGTCATCCGCTCGGACTCGCGCCCGGACAGTGCTAGCGTCGAGGGGACGTCCGCATCGTGAATGGAGAGACCACATGGCACAGGCCGCCCGCGCTCGCATCGGAACCTCGGAGCTCGAGATCGCACCGCTCGCCCTCGGGGGCAACGTCTTCGGCTGGACGGCGGATCGCGCCGCGTCCTTCGAGGTGCTCGACGCCTTCGTCGCCGGTGGGGGAGACTTCATCGACACCGCCGACGGCTACTCGCACTGGGTGCCGGCCAACACTGGCGGGGAGTCGGAGACGATCATCGGCGAGTGGCTGTCGGCGGGGCGCGATCGCGACGCCGTGGTGATCGCGACGAAGGTCTCCACCCACCCCGAGTTCTCGGGTCTCGCCGGCACGAACGTGCGCGCGGCGGCCGAGGCGTCGCTCGCCCGGCTCGGCACGGATCGCATCGACCTCTACTACGCCCACTACGACGACACGAGCACCCCGCTCGAGGAGACCGCGGCCGCCTTCTCCGGGCTCGTCGACGAGGGCAAGGTCCGTGCGATCGGCGTATCGAACTACACGGCCGAGCGCGTGGCGGAGTGGATCCGGATCGCGCGCGACGGCGGCTACCACCTGCCCGTCGCGCTGCAGCCCCACTACAACCTCGTCGAGCGCGAGTTCGAGACCAACGGCCTGCGGGCGGTCGCCGAGCGGGAATCGCTCGCGGTCTTCCCCTACTACTCCCTGGCGAAGGGGTTCCTCGCGGGCAAGTACCGCGAGGCCGCCGACGCAACCGTGCCCGGCGCCAGCGACCGCGCCGAGGGAGCGGCCGCCTATCTCGACGAGCGCGGCCGGCGCGTGCTCGATGCGCTCGACGCCGTCGCCGCGGTGCGCGGCGCCGAGGTCGCGACGGTGGCGCTCGCCTGGCTGCGCCAGCAGCCGACCGTCGTCGCGCCGATCGCGAGCGCGCGCAGCACCGCGCAGCTGACCGCGCTCCTCGCCGCGATCGATCTCGAACTCGGCGCCGAGGAGCTCGCGGCGCTGACGGCCGCCTCGGCGTAGCCGCCCGTCACCCGCCGAGGGCGGCCGCGATCCGCTCCGGCGAGAGGGCCGCGTCGATCGCCAGCTGCGCCGCGCCGAGGATCGCGGCGTTCGCCGCGGCGCGCGACGGGGCGATCGTCAGGTGCTCGGTGGAGAGCGGGATCGAGCGGGCGTAGACGACCTCGCGCACGCCGGCCACGAGGTGCTCGGCCGCCTGCGCCATGGTGCCGCCGATCACGATGGTCGACGGGTTCATCAGGCTGACGCAGGCGGTCAGCACCTCTCCGATGTCGCGCCCGGCCTGGCGGATCGCCTGGATCGCCGCGACGTCGCCGCTCTTGGCGAGCGCGACGACCTCGCTCGGGCGCTCGAGCCTCCGCTCCGGCGTGCTGAGCGCGCGGGCGAGGGCGCGGCCCGAGGCCACGGCCTCGATGCAGCCCCGGTTGCCGCACGGGCACGGCGCGTCCGCGGCCCGCGCGAGGGCGACGTGCCCGATATCGCCGGCGGCGCCGTGCGCGCCGCGGCGCAGTGTGCCACCGGAGATGACGCCGGCGCCGATGCCGCTGGCTACCTTGACGAAGATGAGATCGGTGACGCCGGGCCACGAGGTGCTGAGCTCTCCCAGCGCCATGATGTTGACGTCGTTGTCGACGAGCACGGGCGCGTCGATCTCGGCGCGGATCGCGGAGGGAATGTCGAAGCGGTCCCACCCCGGCATGATGGGCGGGTTGATCGGCCGCCCGGTCGAGAACTCCACGGGGCCGGGCACGCCGATCCCGATGCCGGCGACCTGCTCCGTGGTGTAGCCGAGATCGGGGAGGAGGGTCTTCGCGGAGTGGAGTATCCAGTCCATCGCGGCCTCCGGCCCCTCGGCGATGTCGCGCGGGGAGGAGACCTCGGCGAGCAGCTCGCCGTCGAGGTCGGTGACGGCGACGCGGGCGTGCAGCGCCCCGAGATCCGCGGCCAGCACCACCCGCGCCCGGGGGTTGAAGGCGATCTGCGATGAGGGGCGACCACCGGTGGAGGCCGCGTCCTGAACCGGCGTGATGAGGCCGAGCTCGAGCAGCTGATCGATGCGCTGCGTGATGGTGGGGCGGGAGAGCCCGGTGATCTGCGCGAGCTTGGCCCGCGTGCGGGGCCGTCCGTCTCGCAGGAGCTGGAGGAGCCCGCCCGCGGTGGAGATCGCGGCGCCGTTCAGCGGTGGGGGCAGGGTCACACTTTCAGTAAAGCACAGATGAAAGTTGGTAACGGTTTGATCACTTATGAAAAGAGATTGACAAAAGTGTGACGGTCGGTAACAGAATAGAAACATGTCACCGCAGACATCGTCGTCTTCCCGGCCCCCGCGCATCGGCATGCTCGGGGCCGGATTCATGGCACGCACGCACTCGCTCGCGGCGCGGGCTGCCGGGGCCGGGCTCGAGGCCATCGCGTCGTCCTCCCCGGCGCGCGCGGCGGAGGCCGCCGCGGCACTCGGCTACGCGCGGGCCCTGCCGGCCGATGAGCTCCTCGCGCAGGGGCTGCCCGTCGTGCACATCTGCACGCCCAACCAGAGCCACGTCTCCTACGCCCGCGCTGCGCTGCGCTCGGGCTCGCACGTCATCTGCGAGAAGCCCCTCGCGACGAACGCGGCCGAGGCCCGCGAGCTCGCGGAGGAGGTCGAGGCCGCGGGGCGCTTCGGGGCGGTGCCGTTCGTCTACCGCTACCACCCGATGGTGCGCGAGGCCCGCGCCCGCATCGCCGCGGGCGAGGCCGGCGCGGTGCTGACGATCGCCGGCCTGTACCTGCAGGACTGGCTGCTCGACGCCGCCGACGACAACTGGCGCGTCGGGGCCGGCGCGGGCGGTCCGTCCCGCGCGTTCGCCGACATCGGATCCCACCTCGTCGACCTCGTGGAGTTCGTCAGCGGCGACCGAATCGCCCGGCTCGTGGCGACGACCCGCACCGTGCACCCCGAGCGCGGCGGTCAGCCCGTCGACACCGAGGACTCGGTCGCGCTGACCCTCGAGCTCGTGGGGGGCGGCATCGGGACGCTCCTGGTCTCGCAGGTGGCCCCCGGGCGGAAGAACGGCCTCGTGCTGGAGATCGCCGGTTCGCGGGAGAGCCTGCGCTTCGAGCAGGAGGACCCCGAGCGCCTGTGGGTGGGCCGGCGCGGCCACTCCGTGCTGCTCAGGCGGGATCCCGCGACGCTCTCGGCCGACGCCGCGCGCATCTCGTCGCTCCCCGCGGGCCATCCCCTCGGCTACCAGGACGCCTTCAACGCGTTCGTCGCGGACGCCTACGCCGCCGCATCGGGGGAGCGCCGCGACGGCGTGCCGACCTTCGCGGACGGGGCCAGGGCGGCCGCGATCACCGACGCCGTGCTCGAGTCGGCGCGCGGCCGCCGCTGGGTGGAGGTGAGCGAGGCGTGAACGACACCGGCTCGGCCGCACCCGTGCTCTCGGCCGTCGACGTGCGCAAGCAGTTCTTCGGCGTCGAAGTGCTGCACGGCGTCTCCCTCGACCTCGTGCCCGGCATGGTGCACGGA
>NZ_JAIVPF010000065.1:0-60533 GCF_053528595.1 Leucobacter sp.
CTCCACCGGGAGTCGCGGCCCGCTTCGCGTTTGCGGGATCGGGGTGATCCGCTGCGCGATCGCGTAGCCGACGATCTCGCGGGCCTCCGCGGGCGACCACTCCTCCCCGAGCGCGTCGATCTCCTCCACCGCCTCGCGGAGCGCCTCGGTCAGCAGCCCGGCAGCACCCGCGCCGTCCCACCACCGGAGCGCCCGCACGGTGCGCTCGAGCGGGAGGCCGATGGCGCGGCACCCGGCATCGTGACCGCGCAGGGCGTGGCCGGCCTCGCGGCGATCGGGCGCCGCGCACACCCCGCGGGCGCGCAGTTCGATCCCCGCCGCGCAGAGCAGCTCGAGGCGGGCGGCGAGAGCCGCCGCGGCGCCCGGCATCGACGCGGGCGGACGCGAACGCTGGATCCCGAACATCCCTCCATTGTGCGCGCGGCACGGCAAGTGGGCGGCGCGTGCCGCGGATCCGGGGACAGCGGGCCTCCCACCGCCGCCGCACGCCCGCTGTGAGCGAACATGCGGCCGCTTCCCGCTCCCCGCGGACCGCACCCCCGCTCAGAGGCGATACCCTTGATGTATGGCAGAAGAGAAGGCAAAGCGGACCGGCCGTATTCGGCAGATGGTGGAGATCTACAGGACCACGAAGGTCCATGATCGAAACCTGCCGTGGGTGCTCCTGCTCTGCTTCATCGCGCCCGTCGCGGTCTCCGTGCTGCTCGCCTGGCTTCTGAGCGACAACTGGTTCGGATGGGTGCTGTGGCCGATCACCGGCATCCTCGTCGGCATCCTGCTGGTGATGATCGTGCTGGGCCGCCGGGCCGAGAAGATCGCCTACCAGCAGATCGAGGGCCGCCCCGGCGCGGTCGGCGCGGTCGTGCAGAGCGCGCTGCGCCGGTCGTGGCGCGGCTCGGAGGTGCCGGTCGCCATCAACCGCAACCAGGACGCGGTCTACCGCGTCGTGGGGCGGGGCGGCATCGTGCTCATCTCCGAGGGATCGCGGCAGCGCACGCAGCGCATGGCGTCCGACGAGGAGCGGAAGATCCGGCGCGCGCTGCGCAACGTCGAGATCGTGCACCTGTACGTCGGCCCGGACGGCGACGGCATCCCCCTCGCCAGGCTCTCCAAGACCCTCGTGAAGCTGAAGCCGAAGCTCAACCGCAACGAGGTCGCCGCGGTCTACAACCGCCTCTCCTCGCTGCAAGCCGCGCCCGTCGGCATCCCGAAGGGCATGGATCCGAACCGCATCCGCTCCCAGCGCCCGCGCTGATCCGATGGCGAGTTCAGCTCCGCAGCGCTTCGGCGATCTCGAGCCCAGCAAGTGGCCGGGCGAGCGCCTCGGCCTGCCCGATGCCGGCCCGCACTCGGTGGGCCGGCTCGGCCGCCGCGTTCTGGCGATCTTCCTCGACTGGGGTCTCGCGGCGCTTCCCGCCTACCTGCTGATCGGCGGCCCTCATCCCGAGTGGTGGAACTATCTGATCTTCGCGGTGATGCAGATCGTCTTCATCCCGACGCTCGGCGGTTCCATCGGGCACCGCCTGCTGGGGCTGCGCGTGGTGCCCCTCTCCGGCGGGTGGGTCGGCCCGTGGCGACCCCTCGTGCGCACGGTGCTGCTGTGCCTCGTGATTCCGGTGCTCGTCTGGGACTCGGACCAGCGCGGCTTCCACGACAAGATCGCGGGCACGGTGCTCATCCGCGCGTGAGCGGCTCCTCGTCGGCGCTCCGGTTTCCGGGCTGTTTCGGCGCGCTATGCGCCCCGCCCGCGTAACACGCGCGAAACACGGGAATCACGCTTCTGAAATCACGGTCGCGTAGGGTTGAACGCAGTCGTTCGGTTTCGCGCAGCGATCCCGAACGGAACTGCGCACAGGCGAAAAGGAGCAGCATGTTCAACACCCCGCAGGAAGTCATCGACTTCATCAAGGAGACGGACGTCAAGTTCGTCGACATCCGTTTCACCGATCTGCCGGGAGTGCAGCAGCACTTCAACATTCCCGCTGCCACGGTGGATCTCGACTTCTTCGAGGTCGGTCAGATGTTCGACGGCTCGTCGATCCGCGGCTTCGCGGGTATCGCCGAATCGGACATGCAGCTGATCCCGGATGTCACCACCGCCTACGTCGACCAGTTCCGCGCCGAGCGCACCCTGATCGTCATCTGCGACATCTTCAACCCCCGCACCGGCGAGATCTACGCGAAGGATCCTCGTCAGGTCGCCAAGAAGGCCGAGCAGTACCTCGCGTCCACCGGGGTCGCCGACACCGCGTTCTTCGCCCCCGAGGCCGAGTTCTACATCCTCGACTCGGTGCGCTACGAGACCACCCCCCGCCGCACCTTCTACGAGGTCGACTCGGAGGAGGCCTCGTGGAACTCCGCCCGCAAGGTCGAGGGCGGCAACCTGGGCAACACCACCCGCGAGAAGGGCGGCTACTTCCCCGTCTCCCCCGTCGACAAGCAGGCCGACCTGCGCGACGACATCTCGCTGCGGCTCATCGAGGCGGGCCTGCACCTGGAGCGCTCGCACCACGAGGTCGGCGCCCCCGGCCAGGCCGAGATCAACTACCGCTTCAACACGCTCGTGAAGGCCGCCGACGACGTGCTCAAGTTCAAGTACGTCGTGAAGAACACCGCCGAGCTCTGGGGCAAGACCGCCACCTTCATGCCGAAGCCCGTCTTCGGCGACAACGGCTCGGGCATGCACACCCACATGTCGCTCTGGAAGGGCGGCGAGCCGCTGTTCTACGACGAGAACGGCTACGCGCAGCTCTCCGACGTCGCTCGCTGGTACATCGGCGGCATCCTGCACCACGCCCCCGCGCTGCTCGCCTTCACCAACCCGACGATCAACAGCTACCGCCGCCTGGTCAAGGGCTACGAGGCGCCCGTCAACCTCGCCTACTCGGCCGGCAACCGCTCCGCCGCCGTGCGCATCCCGCTGACCGGGTCGAACCCCAAGGCCAAGCGCATCGAGTTCCGCGCCCCCGACGCCTCGGGCAACCCCTACCTCGCTTTCGCCGCGCAGATGATGGCGGGCCTCGACGGCATCCGCAACCGCATCGAGCCGATGGAGCCGATCGACAAGGATCTCTACGAGCTGCCCCCGGAGGAGGCCAAGAACATCCCCCAGGTGCCCGGCTCGCTCGAGGAGGCCCTCGACGCGCTCGAGGCCAACCACCAGTTCCTGCTCGAGGGCGGCGTCTTCACCGAGGAGCTCGTGCAGACCTGGATCGACTACAAGCGCGAGAACGAGATCGCTCCGATGGCGCTGCGCCCGCATCCGTTCGAGTTCGAGCTCTACTACGGCGTGTAACCCGCACGAGGCTCCCGAACGACGAGGACGTCCCCGGCCGATGGCCGGGGACGTCCTCGTTTCAGTTCGGGCAACGCCGCTGTTGCGCACGTGCGATCGGTCAGGATTCGAGTTCGTCCTCGAACTCGGCCCCGTCTTCGGCGAGCAGGGCCTCGAGAAATGATTGTAAGTACTGCATAACGATCAGATTACGCTTCGATAACGTTTTTGGCTAGCCCTCCAAGTAAACAATTGGAGCATGTTTCGTGAAGTGACGGTGAAGCGACGGCAGCGGCCGAGGCGGCCGCTCAGTACCGCGAGATGTGCGCGTCCTCGACGTAGCCGAAGAACTCCCGTTCGAACACCGCTCTCGCCCGGCGCGACACGGCGAACCAGCGCTCCTCGAACTCGGAAGTGCGGCCGCTCGGCAGGCCGAGCACGCCGGCGATGCCCTCGAGGTCGACCCAGTCGGCGGGCAGCGTGTCCGAGCGCCGGCCGGTCCACAGCTTCAGCGCCGACCGGACGCGGCTCGCGAACCGCCAGGACTCGGCCAGCTGTCTCGCGTCCTCGGCGGAGATCAGTTCGAGCTCGGCGGCGGCGTCGAGTGCGCGCAGCGTCGAAACGGTGCGCAGCCCGGCGTGGCGGGCGCCCTCCCGCAGCTGCAGCAGCTGGACCAGCCACTCCACGTCGCTGACGCCGCCGGGTCCCAGCTTGAGGTGGCGCCGCGGATCCGCCCCCTGGGGCAGCCGCTCCGCCTCCACGCGGGCCTTGATGCGGCGCACCTCGCGCACCTGCTCCTCGCCGAACGAGGCCGGGTACCGGATCTCGTCGGCCATCGCGATGAAATCGGCCCCGAGCCGCACCCCACCGGCCACGTGCCGCGCCCGCAGCAGGGCCTGCGCCTCCCAGGTCACCGACCACCGCTCGTAGTAGCTCCGGTAGGCGTCGAGGCTGCGCACCAGCGGACCGTTCTTGCCCTCGGGGCGCAGGTCGAAGTCGAGATCGACCGGGAAGCGCGGATCCGACACGAGCCGCCGCAGCTCCGACACGACGCGCGCGGCCGCCCTCGAAGCGCGATCGGCGGGGATCTCGGCCGGGGCGCGGAACACCGCGACGAGGTCGATGTCCGACGCGAAACCCAGCTCCCGGCCGCCGTAGCGCCCCATGCCGATGAGCGAGAGCTCGAGGCCCGCGGGCACCGCCGACGGCGCCACGGGGTCGTCCGAGCCCTCCGCCTGGAACAGCGCGATCAGCAGCGCGTCGAGCAGCGCGGTGTGAGCCACGTCGAGACCCGCCGCGACCTCGGCGTCGTCGATCGCGCCCACGATGCGCCCCATCGCGAGCCGCAGCACCTCCCGCCGGTGCACCGCCCGCAGCGCGGCGGCCACCGCCTCGATGCTCTCGCGTCGCGAGGCGAGCGCCTGCATCTCGTCGAGCAGGGTCGCGAGTGCGACCGGGCGCAGGGACTCGTCGCGCTCGAGCCAGGCCACCGCGTCGGGGATCGACTCGAGCAGCTCTGCGGCGAAGCGGGAGCAGGAGAGCACGCGGGTGAGGCGCTCGGCGGCGTCCGTGCCGTCGCGCAGCAGGCGGAGATACCAGGGGTTCTCGCGATTGGCCTCGCTCACCCGCCTGAACGCGAGCAGCCCGTAATCGGGATCGGTGCCCTCCGCGAGCCACTGCAGGAGCACCGGCATGAGGTTGCGCTGGATCCGGGAACGCCTGGAGGTGCCCCGCGTGAGCGCGGCGAGGTGTCGCATCGCGCCGTCGGGATCGCGGAAGCCGATGCTGGTGAGACGCGCCCGCGCCTCCTCCGATCCCAGCACGAGCTCCTCCTCGGGCAGCGCCGCCACCGCGCTCAGCAGCGGCGCGTAGAAGATCTTGAGGTGCAGCTCGCGCACCTCGCGCTTCGTGCGCTCCCAGAGCGCGAGCAGTTCCTCCCCCGTCCCCGCCAGGCCGCTGGCCCGCGCCAGCACCCGGAGCCCCTCGTCGTCGGTGGGCATGATGGCCGTGCGCCGCAGCTCGCGCAGCTGCAGCCGGTGCTCGAGCACGCGGAGCAGCCGGTAGTCGTCGGAGAGCCGCTCCCCGTCGCTGCGGGCCACGTATCCCCCGTCGACGAGCGCGCGCAGCGCGGGCAGCGTGCCGCGCAGGTGCAGCCGCTCGTCGTACTGGCCGTGCACCAGCTGCAGCAGCTGCACGCTGAACTCGATGTCGCGCAGCCCGCCGGGGCCGAGTTTGATCTGCACCTCGAGCTCGTCGTCGTCGATGTGCTCGGTCACCCGCCGGCGCATGCGCTGGACCGACCCGACGAAGTCCTCGCGGGACGAAGAGGCCCACACGAGCTCGCGGGTGCCGGCCACGAAGCGCTCTCCCAGCTCGAGATCACCGGCGAGCGGCCGCGCTTTGAGGAGTGCCTGGAACTCCCACCCCTTCGCCCAGCGCTCGTAGTAGCTGAGCATCGATCCGAGCGTGCGCACGAGCGGGCCGTGCCGACCCTCCGGGCGCAGATTCGCGTCGAGCTGCCACAGCGGGGGCTCGAGGGCAGGATCGTGGATCCCGCGCATGGTCTCGCTCGCCAGGCGGGTCCCCAGCCGGATCAGGGCGTCGCCGTTCACCGCGTCCTCGTCGGCGCTCTCGACGACGAAGATCACGTCGACGTCCGACACCACGTTCAGCTCCTCCGCGCCGCACTTGCCCATGGCCACGACGGCCAGGCGCAGTGCGGCGAGACGCTCGGCGCCGACGGGCGGACCCGAGCCGCCCGCCGCGATGGTGGCCCGGGCCACCGCCAGGGAGGCCTCGATCGCCGCGGCCGCGAGAGCCGACAGCGAGGAGGCCACCTGCTCGAAGGCATCGGCGGCGCGCCCTCTCCGCCCGCGGCGCAGATCGTGCAGCATCAGCGAGGCGAGCAGTTCGCGGTACCGCACCCGCAGCGCGTTCCACCCGGCCTCGCCCGCAATCGCCGGCGCCGACGATCCGGAGTCGGGCACGGCGCCCGATCCGGCGCGCGATCCGCCGTCCGCGTCGGCGACGGCCGCGAGAAGCTCCTCGCGCGCGGTCTCGACGTCGACGACACGACCGCCCTCGGCGAGGATCTCGCCCAGCCGCTCCGGCCGGCGCGAGAAGAAGTCGCCGAGCGCCGGCGAGGCTCCGACCAGCAGGCCGAGGCGCCGCAGCGATCGGGCGTCGAGCGTTCGCAGCATTCCGGGGTGCCGCTCCTCCAGATGCCGCACCCGCACGAGCGCGGCATCGGGATCCGCCGCGCGCGCGAACGCCTCGAGCAGATCCGCGACCGGGACGCCGAGCGAACCGGCGAGCTCCTGCAGCTCATCGCGCGCCGCCGAGAGATCCTGGAAGCCGGCGCGTGCGACGTCGGCGAGCTTCAACGCCGACGGCGCACCGCCCGTGTCGCCGCCGGGCACGGCTACACCGTGTCGAGCATCGAGGAGAGCTCGTAGGGGGTCACCTGGCTGCGGTACTCGGACACCTCGCGGCGCTTGTCGCGGATGAGGTAGGCGAACACCTGCTCTCCGAGCGTCTCCGCGACGAGCTCCGAGCGCTCCATCACCGCGAGGGCGTGGTCGAGGCTCGTCGGCAACGGGTCGAAGCCCATCGCCCGCCGCTCGCCGTCGCTCAGCGCCCACACGTTGTTCTCGGCCTCGGGCGGCAGCTCGTACTCCTCCTGGATGCCCTTGAGCCCGGCCGCGAGCAGCACGGAGAAGCCCAGGTAGGGGTTCACCGCGCTGTCCATGCCCCGGTACTCGACGCGCGCCGCGTCGCCCTTGCCGGGCTTGTACATCGGTACGCGCACCAGGGCCGAGCGGTTGTTGTGCCCCCAGCTCACGAACGAGGGGGCCTCGTCACCGCCCCAGAGCCGCTTGTAGGAGTTGATGTACTGGTTGGTGACGGCCGTGATCTCGGGCGCGTGCCGCAGCAGGCCCGCGATGAAGCGGCGGCCGGTCTGCGAGATCTGATACCTCGCCCCCGCGTCGTAGAAGGCGTTGGAGTCGCCCTCGAGCAGGGAGACGTGGGTGTGCATGCCCGAGCCGGGCTGGCCCGCGAGCGGCTTCGGCATGAAGGTCGCGTGCACCCCCTGCGAGATGGCCACCTCCTTCACCACGGTGCGGAACGTCATGATGTTGTCGGCGGTGGTGAGCGCGTCGGCGTAGCGCAGATCGATCTCGTTCTGGCCCGGGCCCGCCTCGTGGTGGCTGAACTCGACCGAGATGCCGAGCTCCTCCAGCATGTTCACGCTCTCGCGCCGGAAGTCGTGCGCGGTGCCGCCGGGCACGTTGTCGAAGTACCCGGCGCGATCCACCGGAACGGGGCCGTCCGGCCCGAAGTCCTTCGACTTGAGCAGGTAGAACTCGATCTCGGGGTGCGTGTAGAAGGTGAAGCCCTGCTCGGCGGCCAGGGCGAGCGTGCGCTTGAGCACGTTGCGCGGGTCGGCGACGGCGGGCTCGCCGTTCGGGGTGCGGATGTCGCAGAACATGCGCGCCGTCGGGGCGGTCTGGCTGCGCCACGGCAGCAGCTGGAAGGTCGAGGGATCCGGCACCGCCAGCAGATCGGACTCGTAGGCGCGGGTGAGACCCTCGATCGCGGAGCCGTCGAACCCGATGCCCTCGCTGAACGCGCCCTCGACCTCGGCCGGGGCGAGCGCCACCGATTTCAACGTGCCCGAGACGTCGCTGAACCAGAGGCGCACGAACTTCACGCCGCGCTCCTCGATGGTGCGGAGAACAAAATCGCGCTGCTTGCTCACACCGGCTCCGTTTCGCTCGTGCGTGATCCGGCCGGCTCGTCGGCCGGATCGAGCGGCACCCGCGCGCCGCCAGCATCAGACTATCGCGGCCCCGTGACATTCGTGTTACAGAGCCGAAACCCGCGGGTCAGTCCTCGGCGGCGTCCTCCTCCGCCCACTTCCGCGCGCGCTCGGCGATGATCTCCTCGGCGCGCGCGGCCTCGTCCCGCGTCGCGAACGGGCCCAGCCGATCGACCGACAGCGACTGCGGCCCCTCCTCCACCTCGCGCGTGCGCGTGTTGAACCAGTAGGTCTCCTGGGGATCGTCGATGCCCCACTCCTTCTTGGTCATGCTGCCACTCCGATCGTTACGTCGTCCGACACCTCGCACCGGTCTTCTGCCCGGCGCACTTCATAGACTATGAGGTATGCCCTTCGATGCACACGGCCATCTCGTTCCCGGTACCCTCCCGCCCGTCCGCACGGTTCCGGCGCGCATCGCGCGCCCGCCCTACGTCGGGCTCGCCGAACCTCCCGCATACACGGGCGACAACACCTACACCGAGGCCGAGATCGATCGCATCCGCGCCGCCGGACGCATCGCCTCGCGCGCGCTCGACGCGGTGGGAGCGGCCGTGCGGCCGGGTGTGGCGACCGCCGAGCTCGACCGCATCGCGCACGAGTACGTCACCTCGCACGGGGCCTACCCCTCGACGCTCGGCTACCGGGGCTACCGCGCCTCCTCCTGCACCTCGGTCAACGAGGTGATCTGCCACGGCGTGCCGGACGACACCGTGCTGCGCGAGGGGGATCTCGTCAACGTCGACGTCACCGCGTATCTCGACGGCTTCCACGGCGACACCAACCGCACCTTCCGCGTCGGCGCCGTCTCGGAGGAGGTGGACCTGCTGATCGAACGCTCCCACGAGGCCATGATGCGGGGCATCCGGGCCGCCAAGCCCGGTCGTCAGGTCAACGTGATCGGGCGTGTCATCGAGACCTACGCCAAGCGCTTCGGCTACGGCGTGGTCCGCGACTTCACGGGGCACGGCGTCGGCTCGTCGTTCCACACGGGCCTCATCATCCCGCACTACGACTCCGCGCCCGCCTACGCCGACGTGATCGTGCCCGGCATGGTGTTCACGGTCGAGCCGATGCTCACGCTCGGCACCCACGAGTGGGATCAGTGGGACGACGGCTGGACGATCACCACGCGCGACAAGAGCATCACCGCGCAGTTCGAGCACACGGTCGTCGTGCGCGAGGACGGCTTCGAGCTGCTGACCGTCTCCGAGTAGCGCTTCGCGAGCCGCGCAGCGGAGGATCTGCCCGGCGCGCGCCGCCCCTTGCGCGCCGCGGCGCCCCCGAGGAGACTCGAAGGGAGCGGGATCGGCGCCCGCGGGCGATCGGAGGAGGCTCATGGTCGAGGTCAGGGTGAGGGGCATGGCCCAGGACGCCCAGGGCCAGTTCGTCCTGCTGCTCGAACCGGTGACGGAGGGAGCGGCGGGAGGCAGGATCCTGCCCATCTGGATCGGCCAGCAGGAGGCCGCGTCCATCCTCATCGCGGTGCAGGGCGCCACGACCCCCCGGCCGCTCTCGCACGACCTCATGGTGCACCTCGTGGACTCCCTCGGCGCGCGCATCGGCCGCGTCGAGGTCAGCAGGATCGAGGATCGCACCTTCTACGCCGAGATCCACCTGGAGACTCCCGGCGGTCCCCGGGTGATCGACGCGCGCCCGTCGGACGCCATCGCGATCGCCCGCCGCGCCGGCGCGCCGATGCACGTGGCGGAGTCCGTGCTGGAGGAGGCCGGAGTCCCCGACCCGGCGGAGCAGGCGGACGAGGACGGGGAGGAGCTCACGGAGGAGCGGCTCGCCGAGTTCCGCAGGTTCCTCGACGACGTCGAGCCGGAGGACTTCGAGGACTGATCGGCCGAGCGCCCGTGGCCCGGAGTACGGATCCGGGACGACGCGCCGCGGCACGGGCTGCCGCTGCGCGGAAGCGGGATGGAATGGGCCGGGTCATACGCCGGGTTCTGTCTCCTCAGGCCCGTGCGGGCCCGGGGCGACGGTCATCTCTCTCGGGGCACTGTCGCCAGTACCCTCTAGCGGCCTACCCGAAGACTCGGCGGGGAGCGTCAACGTCTTCTGTCTGGCCTTGCTCCGAACGAGGTTTACCTGGCCGCCCGTGTCACCACGGACGCCGGTGGTCTCTTACACCACCCTTTCACCCTTACCCGTTCCGGCGAGCCGGTTCGGGCGGTCTGCTCTCTGTTGCACTTTCTCGCGGGTTGCCCCGGGTGGGCGTTACCCACCGTTCTCCCCTGCGGAGCCCGGACGTTCCTCGGCGCGCACCGCAAGCGGTACCGCGACGCGACCGTCTCGCCGACCCATTCCGCTTTCCAGACTACCCGCTATCGCGCACCTGGCCGAAACCGAGCCGATCGTTCGAAACCGAGCCGATCATTCCAAACCGATGCGTCCGGCACCGATGATTCGCGCGGTCTCGCGCACAGGGCTCGGTGCGGCGGGCGGGGCGAGGGCGGCGCAAGCTGCAGCTGCAGCTGCAGCTGCAGGCGCAGGTGTACGCCCAGCGGCTACCCCGCCGTGTCGGCGTCGCGCACCAGGATCGCCCCGGTCCCGGGGCAGAACACGATCTCGTCGGGAGCCGCGGCGCGGATGTCGCTGAGCTCCGCCGGCGCGAGCGCCATGTTGCTCGCCTCCGACACGTTGCCCCGCAGCCGCGCGGCCCCGATCCCGATGCGGCCGCGCAGCTCCTCGTAGAGGTCGATCAGCTCGCGCTGGATCTCCGCGGCGAGTCCGGCGCGCTCCTCCGTGTTCGACGCGATCTCGCGGTCGAGCCGCTGCTCCGCCTCGTCGATCCGCTCCTGCAGCGACGCCCGGCGCTCGTCGACGCCGCCCAGCAGGCGCTCGGCCTCGCCGAACTCCGCCTGCGCGCGCTCCTGCACCTCCATCAGCTCCAGCTCGCGGTCCTCCAGCTCGCCCTTGCGGCGCGCGAGCGTGTCCAGCTCGCCCTGCAGCGCCTGCGCCTCCTTGCTCGACGTGCTCACCGAGAGGAGCTGCTCGTCGCGCTCGCGGCGCTGGCGCACCATCGCGATGTCGGCCTCGACGCGCGCGATCTCGGCGTTCTGGGAGTCGAGCTCGCGCTGCACCGACATGAAGCGGTCGCGGGCCGCGGCGATCTCGCCGGCGAGGCCGTCGAGCTCGGCCCGCTCGGGCAGCGTCGCGCGCTTGCGGCGCAGCTGGGCGATGGTGTGGTCGAGCTGCTGGAGATCGAGCAGCAGTCGCTGCTGGCGGGGGCTGGCCTTCATGGCTGCAAGCCTAGCTTGATTCCGGGAGGCTCAACCGGCGCTCGCGCCGACGGCGAAGGTCCACGGATCGGTGCGCAGCCCGCTCACCCGGAACTCGACGCCCGGCAGCCGCTCCCCCAGCAGCTGCGCGGCCCCCTCGAGCCACAGCGACTCGCTCGCCCAGTGCGCCACGTCGACGAGTGCCGGGCCGCCGGCGGCCGCCGAGAGCTCCAGCGATTCCTGAGCGGGATGGTGCCGCAGGTCGGAGGTGAGGTACACGTCCGCCCCGCGCACGGCGGGATGGTCGAGCAGGCCGTCCCCCGCGCCGCCGAGCAGCGCGACCCGGGACACGGGTCGCGCCGGATCCCCCGCCACGCGCACCCCGGTGACGGTCGGGGGCAGGATCGACGCCACCCGAGCGGCGAAATCGCGCAGGGCGACCGGGGCCGGCAGCGCGCCGACGCGCCCGATCCCGAACACCTCGCCGGGCCGCGGGCCGTCCCCCGGCACGATCGCCTCGGCGCCCTCGAGTCCGAGGCGCGCGGCGAGCACGGCGGAGACCCCGCCCTCGGGCTGGTCGGCGTTCGTGTGCGCGGCGTAGAGGGCGCAGCCGCCCCGGATCAGCCGGGCGAGCAGCGCCCCCTTCGCGGTGTCCTCGGCGAGGGTGTGGATGCCGCGCAGCAGCAGCGGGTGATGGGTGAACAGTGCATCGGCCCCCCACTCCAGGGCCTCGTCGACGGTGGCCCCGACCGCGTCGACCGCGAGCAGCACCCGCCGCAGCGGGGCGCCGTCGGCCCCGGACACGAGGCCGACGCGATCCCACGCCTCGGCCGTGCCGACGGGCCACAGCCCCTCGCAGGCCCGCCGCAGATCGCCCAGGGTCGCTTCGCTCATGCCCCGAGCCTACCGGGCGCGAGACCGCGCGCCATCGGGTCTACCGGTTGCCCGCCACCGGCTACCGGCGCAGCAGCTTGCGCGCGAGGCCGTTGCCGAGCAGCTGCACGAGCTGCACGATCGCGATCATGATGAGCATCGCGGTCCAGGTCACCCACGGGTTGAACTGACGGTAGCCGTAGAGCAGCGCGAAGTTGCCGAGTCCCTCCGCACCCAGGATGCCGGCGAGCGCCGTCATGTCCATGATGGCGACGAAGGCGAAGGTGTACCCCAGCACCAGCGGTCCGAGCCCCTCGGGGATCAGCACGGTGAGGATGATGCGGATGCGGCTCGCCCCCATCGCGCGGGCGGCCTCGATGACGCCGGGCGGCACCGTGAGCAGGTTCTGCTCGACGAGCCGCGAGATGCCGAAGGTGCACGCGAAGCAGATCATGAAGATGAACGCCGGATCGCCGATGCCCGTGCCCGTGACGAGCCGCGCGAGGGGCTGCAGCGTGAAGGCCAGGATCAGGAACGGGATCGGCCTCACGAAGTTGACGAGGAAGTTCAGCGTGTAGAACACGGGCGTGTTCGGCGCGATGCCGCCGCGGCGGGTGACCACCAGCACGACGCCGAGGACGAGGCCCATTCCGCCGCCGATCGTCATCGCGGCGGTGACGTAGAGCAGCGTCTGGAGAATCGCCTCCGGGAGCTTCGGGAGCAGATCGATCAGGTCGTTCATCGCGCCAGCACCTCCAGCTCGGCCTGCTGGCCGAGCGCGGCGATCGCGTGCTCGACCTGCAGGTCGTCTCCGATGAGCTCGAGCGTCAGCTTGCCGAAGCTGCGGCCGCCGACGTCGGTGACTCCGCCGTGCACGATGCTCACGCCGACGCCGCGATCGGCGAGCGTCTGGAAGACGACGGGCTGGTCGACGTCGCCGTCGCGGAACGTGAGGGTCACGAGGCTGCCGCGGTGCCGGCGGTGCAACTCCTCGAGGTGCTCCGCCTCGGGCTGCGTGGGCAGCGCCGTCGACACGAACTTCCGAGTGGTCGCCGTCTGCGGGTCGGAGAACACGTCGAACACGTCGCCCTGCTCGACCGCGCGCCCCTGCTCCATCACGGTGACGCGGTTCGCGATGGAGCGGACCACCTCCATCTCGTGGGTGATGAGGATGATCGTGATCCCGAACTCCTCGTTCACCCGCTTCAGCAGCGCGAGGACCTCCTGCGAGGTCTCGGGGTCGAGCGCGCTGGTGGCCTCGTCGGCGAGCAGCACACCCGGATTGGTGGCGAGGGCGCGCGCGATGCCGACGCGCTGCTTCTGCCCGCCCGAGAGCTGATCGGTGTAGGCGGTCGCCTTGTCGCCCAGGCCGACGAAGTCGAGCAGCTCGGCGACGCGGCGCTTGCGCTCCCCCGCAGGCACGCCCGCGACGACGAGCGGGTACTCGACGTTCTTCGCGACCTTCTTCGAGTGGAACAGGTTGAACTGCTGGAAGATCATGCCGATGCTGCCGCGCACCGCGCGGAGCTTCGACTCGGGCAGCGCCGTCACGTCCTGATCGCCGACGAGGATGCGGCCCGAAGTCGCCTGCTCGAGCCCGTTGACGAGCCTCAGCAGGGTGCTCTTGCCGGCGCCGGAATAGCCGATGATCGCGTGGATCTCGCCCGAGGCGACATCGATCGAAACGTCGTCGACCGCGACGACCGGAGCCGTCTCGCTCCCCCGCCCGGGGTAGCGTCTGCCCACCCCGATCATTTGCACGCGAGTCATCGTTCTCCTTCTGCTGCGTGGAGCTGATACCTCAGGAATTGTCGCACGGGATCCGCCGCGGTGATCCCGTCGGCGGCGGATCGGGCGCGGGCGGCCGCGCTCGCCCATCGGAGGGGAGCACGGCCGCCCGTCGACTCGGATCCGTCTGCTCGGTCAGCGGTCAGCTGTTGGCCCGGATGTCCTCCTGGACGCGCTCGAGGCTCTGCAGCAGGTCCGCGACGGGCACGTTCGCCATGACGGCGGTCCCACCGGAGTCCTCGACGACGCCGTCCTGCACCGCCTGCGTGCCCTGATAGATCTCGACCAGCTTGCGGTAGGTCTCGTTGTCCTGGTCCTCGGCCCGGGCGGCGAAGATGTTGACGTAGGGCAGGGCGTTCGGATCCTCCGGATCGTCCTGCGCGATGGCGTCGGCGTAGTCGAGGCCGGCCTTGGTCGCGAACTCGTTGTTCACGACGCCGCCCGCGACGTCCGCGAGGGAGTTCGGCACGAGGTCGGCCTGCACCTCGATGATCTTCACCTTCGAGGTGTCGGGATCGATCTCGTCGGGGGTCGAGAAGATCGAGCCGCCCCCCTCGAGCTCCAGCAGGCCCGCCGACTGCAGCACGAGCAGCGCGCGGGCGCGGTTCACCACGTCGTTCGGGATGGCGATCTCGCTGCCCTCGGGGATGTCGTCGACCGACTCGTACTTGTCCGAGAACAGTGCGAGCGGGTAGATGGCCGTCGAGCCGATCGGCACCAGGTCGTCGTCGTTCGCGACGTTGTACTCGGCGAGGTACACGACGTGCTGGAACTGGTTCAGGTCGAGGTCGCCGTTGCTCAGCGCCGGGTTCGGCTGGTTGTAGTCCTGGAAGTCCACGAGGTCGACCTCGATGCCCTCCTCGGCGGCCGCCTCCACGAAGTCCGCCCAGTACGGGTTGCTCTCGCCGACGACGCCCAGGCGCACGGTCTCGGTGGAGCCCTCGCCCCCGCCGGCGCCCGACGAGCAACTGGTCAGCAGCAGTGCGAAGGCCGCGAGGGAGGCGGCGAGCACGCCGCGCTTCGTGAAGGTCATGATCATCCTCTGCAATCGAATTCCGGTGCGGAAACGCGCCGCGGTGCACGCGGCGGCGAACCGTTCCAGCGTGACGGATGTCGCCTGGCAGCCGAAATCGCGGTGTCACACGGCGTCATCCGCATGGGATACTGGAGCTGACGTCAACGCGTCGCCGGCGGGCAGGCCGATCCCTCTTCACACCACTGGAAGGAATCCTCCGTTCACATGATTCAGCGTGCTGATGCTCACCTCGAGGCGTGGAAGGCGAAGCAGGAACTCGCAGAGCGGATGATTCCGCTGATCGGGCAGCTCTACCGGGACCACGACGTGGTCATGTCCGTGCACGGCCGGAGCCTCGTGGGGCGCTCCCCCATCGACATCATCCGCGCGCACAGCTTCGCCCGGAAGATCGACGACGTGGAGCTGCCGCTCGCCGAGACCTCCGCCGTCGTCGAGGCGCTCGCCCGCATCCAGCCCGGCCCCGTGTCGATCGACCTGGCGCTGCTCGCCAACGGCTTCCGCACGAGCGGCGGCGGAGACCTCGACGCCTACCTGCGCGAGCAGCTCGCCCCGGCGATCGACGCGCAGCCCGGCCGGGGCACCGACGTCGTGCTCTACGGCTTCGGGCGCATCGGCCGCCTGCTCGCCCGCATCATCATCGACCACTCGGGCAGCGGCCGCGGGCTCAACCTGCGCGCCATCGTCGTGCGCAAGGGCTCCGAGAACGACCTCCTGAAGCGCGCGAACCTGCTGCGCCGCGATTCCGTGCACGGCCCGTTCAACGGCACCATCAAGGTACTCGAGGACGAGAACGCGATCCTCGCGAACGGCGTGCGCATCCAGGTGATCTACTCGAACGATCCGGCCAGCGTCGACTACACGCAGTACGGCATCGAGGACGCGATCCTCGTCGACAACACCGGCCGGTGGCGCGACGCCGACGGGCTCGGCCAGCACCTGCAGAACCGCGGCATCTCCCGCGTGCTGCTCACCGCTCCGGGCAAGGGCGACATGCTCAACGTGGTCTTCGGCGTCAACAGCGACAGGATCACCGCCGAGCACACGATCCTCAGCGCCGCCTCCTGCACCACCAACGCGATCACGCCGGTGCTGAAGGTCATCAACGACCGCTTCGGGGTGAAGCGCGGCCACGTCGAGACGGTGCACTCGTACACGAACGATCAGAACCTCATCGACAACTTCCACAAGGGCGACCGTCGCGGCCGCTCGGCGGCGCTCAACATGGTGCTGACCGAGACCGGCGCCGCGAAGGCCGTCTCGAAGGCGCTCCCCGAGTTCGAGGGCAAGCTGACCGGCAACGCGATCCGGGTTCCCACGCCCGACGTGTCGATGGCGGTGCTCAACCTGCAGCTCGAGGGCGAGACCACGCGCGACGAGATCAACCAGTTCCTGGAGCAGGTCTCCCTCACCGGCGCGCTGCGCACCCAGATCGACTACGTGGAGTCCGCCGAGATCGTCTCGACCGACTTCGTCGGCTCGAACCGCGCCGGCATCGTCGACGGGCTGGCCACGATCGTGACCGGCGACAGCGCGGTGCTGTACGTCTGGTACGACAACGAGTACGGCTACAGCTGCCAGGTGGTGCGGATCATCGAGCAGCTCGCCGGAAATCACCCAGCGCACCTTCCGGCGCGCGAGGACTGAGCCGCGCTCGCGGCCTCAGCACACCCGAGAGAAAGGACCGGAGATGTCGGAGAAGTACCTCATCGGAGTAGACGGATCTGAGCAGAGCCGGGTGGCGCTCGCGTGGGGTCTCGCGCGGGCGACCGAGCGCGGCGCCTCCGTGGAGCTGCTGCACGTGGCCGACGACTCGTTCCTCTCGGAGAGCGTCGCGTTCCTCTCGGAGGCGCAGGAGGCCTCCGAGCAGATGCTGCAGGGCGAGACGGAGTACGCCCGCAGCCTCGGCTTCGAGGGCCACATCTCGGGCACCGCGGTGGTGGGCCACCCCATCGCCGAGGTCGAGGAGGCCTCCCGGCACGCCGACCTGCTGGTGCTCGGGGCCCACGGCGGCAGCCGCTTCGCCGGTTCGTTCTTCGGCACCCGCGCGGTGAAGGCCGCCGCGACGGCGCACTGCCCCGTCGCGGTGATCCCGAAGCACGAGCCCGGCACCGGCGTGGTCGTCGGCGTGGACGGTTCGGACGCCTCCAAGCGCGCCATCGCCTTCGCGGCCGAGGAGGCCTCGCTGCGCGGCGCGCCGCTCATCGCGGTGTACGCCTGGATGCCTCCCCTGACCCCCGGCCTCGAGTACCTGTGGAGCGAGGAGCTCGTCGAGTCCCAGCGCGCCGCCGCGGAGGAGGCGATCGCCATCGGCGTCGCCGGTCTCGCGGAGCGCTACCCGGACCTCGAGGTGCGCCGCGAGATCGTGCAGTCGCCGCCCGTGGCCGCCCTCGTGCAGGCCGCGGAGCACGCCGAGCTGCTCGTCGTCGGCAGCCGCGGCCGCGGCGGCATCTCGCGCCTGCTGCTCGGCTCCGTGAGCCACGGCGTACTGCAGGCCCTGCCCTGCCCGGTGGTGGTCACCCGGGCGTGAGCCGGAACCCGAGGGGTCCCGGATGAGGACCGCCCGATCCCTGGCCCTGCTCGCGGTGGGCGCGGCGCTCCTGCTCGCGCCCACCGCCTGCACCCCGGCGTCCTCCGGCGGATCGGGCACTGGCGGCTCGACGACGCGGACGCCCTCCACGGACGCCTCGGCCTCCCCCTCCCCGGCTCCGGAGGCGCCGAACCCGGCTGAGGCGCGCCATCGACGGGCGGTTGAGCTGGTCGCCGCCGCGTCCACCCGCGAGAACGTCGCGAGCGTGCTGATGGCGACCGCCCCCGGCGCCGATCCCGACGCGCTGGGCGCGTTCATGGACGATCACGGCCTCGGCGGCTTCATCCTGATGGGCGACAACGTGCCGGGCTCGCCGGAGGAGCTCGCCGTCATCACTGCGAGGCTCTCCCCCGACCGCGTCTATCCCGCGCTCATCGCCATCGACGAGGAGGGCGGGATGGTGACCCGCCTGCCCTGGGACGACCTCCCCGGTGCCGACACCCTCAAGCACGAGGAGCCCGCGGCCGCCGAGCGCGCCTTCGCCGACCGCGCCGCGCTGCTCGCCGAGGCGGGCGCCAACGTGAACTTCGGGATCGTCGCCGATGTGGCCGCCGACCCGGGCGGCTTCATCCACCCCCGCGCGCTCGGCACGACACCGGCCGACAGCGCCGCGCGGGTCGCCGCGGCCGTGCGCGGGGAGCACGGCGTCGTGTTCTCCACGCTCAAGCACTTCCCCGGCCACGGCGCGGCGCCGGGAGACTCGCACGCGCAGATCCCGGCATCCGGCGTGACGCTCGAGGAGTGGAGGACCGGCGACGCGCAGCCGTTCCGCGCCGGCATCGACGCCGGCGCGGAACTCCTGATGTTCGGTCATCTCGCCTTCACCGCCGTCGACCCGGCCCCGGCCTCCCTCTCGGCCGAGTGGCATCGCCTCGCCCGGGAGGAGCTCGGGTTCGCGGGCGTCGCCGTCTCCGACGACCTGGGCATGCTGCTCTCCTCCGGAATCGACGAGTACCGGGATCCGGTGCGGAACGCCGCGGCGGCCCTCGCAGCAGGAAACGACCTGCTCGTGCTCGTCGCGGGCTCCGACGAGGCGACGCTGCGCGCGACGATCGACGGGCTGACCGCCGAGGTCGACGAGGGGCGGATCCCCCGGCAGCGCCTCGAGGAGGCCGCGGTGCGGGTCGCCGAGCTGCGTCTCGAGGCCGGCGAGCGCGCGAGCGCGCGACCGCCGACCGGACGGGCGATCGCCGACCGCTAGGGTGGATGGACGAGGAAGGGCGGAACGGCATGTCAGAGGTGCGGATCGATCGGGTGGTCACGAGCGGGCACATCGGGGCGGGCAGGCCCGGCTTCCCGCCCGAGGGCGTCGAACTCGAGAACAACGTGTGGGTGATCGGCGACGACGACACGGCCATCGTGATCGACGCCGCCCACGACGCCGAGGCGATCGCGCGGGCCGTCGGGGAGCGCCAGGCGCTCGGGATCCTGCTCACGCACGGGCACGAGGACCACGTGAACGCCGCGCTCGCGACCGCGGCGCTGCTCGACACCCACCTCTATCTGCATCCGGCCGACCTGTTCCTCTGGGAGCAGACCCACGGCGCAGAGACTCCGGACTTCGAACTCGCCGACGGCGCGGTCTTCGCGGTGGCCGGCGCGGAGATCGTGACGCTGCACACGCCCGGGCACACGCCGGGATCCGTCTGCTTCGCCGTCCCGGCCCTCGGCACCGTGTTCTCCGGTGACACGCTCTTCCGAGGCGGGCCGGGCGCCACCCGGTGGGACTACTCCAGCTTCGAGCAGATCGTCGCCTCGATCCGGGGCCGACTGTTCGCCCTGCCGGCCGAGACGAGCGCGCGGCCCGGCCACGGCGACAGCACGACGATCGGGCAGGAGCAGCCCGATCTCGAGGCGTGGCTCGCCCGCGGCTGGTAGGCGGGAGTCGTTGCAGACCGCACTCCTGCGCCGCAACCTCGCGCTCTTCGCGCTCGCGCTCGGCGGCTTCGGCATCGGCGTCACCGAGTTCGCCGCCATGGGCCTGCTGCCGGACATCGCACGCGAGCTGATCCCCGGGTTCGAGCAGTCCCCCGATACCGCCATCGCGCAGGCCGGCGCGCTCATCTCCGCCTACGCCCTCGGCGTCGTCGTCGGAGCCCCCACCTTCGCCGTGCTCGCGGCGCGCATGTCGCAGAGCCGCCTGGCGTTCTGGCTGCTCGGGCTGTTCATCGTCGGCACGGTCGCCTCGGCGTTCATGCCCACCTTCGGCACGCTCGCGCTCTTCCGCTTCGTTGCGGCGCTGCCCCACGGCGCGTACTTCGGCGTGGCCTCGCTGCTCGCCGCCCGCATCATGGGCCCCGGCAGCCAGGGGCGCGGCGTGGCGCTCGCGATGTCCGGGCTCACCATAGCGAACGTGTTCGGTGTGCCCATCGCCACCTGGCTGGGCCAGGCGTTCGGATGGCGCATCGCCCTCGTCTTCGTCGCACTGATCTTCGCGGCCGCGCTGCTGCTGGGCCTCGCCTTCCTCCCCCGCTTCCCGGGCAACCCGGATCGCAGCCCGCTCAAGGAGCTCTCCGCCCTGCGCAACCCGCGCACCTGGATCATGATCGCGGTCGGCTCGGTCGGCTTCGGCGGCTTCTTCGCGGTCTACTCCTACATCGCGGAGGTCACGACCCGCGAGACCGGCCTCGATCCGGGCGCCGTCCCCTGGGTGCTGGCCTGCCTCGGTGTCGGGATGACCCTCGGCAACCTGATCGGCGGGTGGGCGAGCGACCGCGATCTGCGGCGCACCATCACCTGGGGCTTCGTGTCGTTCATCGCGGTGCTCGCGATCTACACCCAGCTGGCGCGGTTCCCGGTGGGGCTCTTCGTCTGCGTCTTCCTCCTCGGCCTCACGTCTTCCATGCTGATCCCCTCGATCCAGATGCGCCTGATCCGCATCTCCGATGAGGCGGCCCTCCTCGGTGCCGCGGTGAATCACGCGGCCTTCAACATCGGCAACAGCCTCGGCGCCTGGCTCGGCGGCGTCGTGATCGCGGGCGGGCTCGGGTACCTCGCGCCCGGCTGGGTCGGAGCCGCGCTCGGGGCGCTCGGCTTCGCGCTCGCCCTGCTCAGCCTCGCGGTCGAGCGCCGCGACAAGGCCCGGGACCTGAACACCGTGGGGATCCCGATCCGGGACGCCTGACGGGAGCGGGCGCCGACGCTACGCGGGGTACAGCGGGTTGTGGCCCGCGAGGATCCGCTCCCGCTCCGGGACCGGACCCGGAGCGCTGCCCTCGCCGAACGGGGAGCCGCCGAGGCGCTCCCGCCCGTGCGGCTCGAGCCAGTTCGCCAGGTCCGGCCCGGCCGGCACGATGCGGGTCGGATTGATGTCGGTGTGCGTGGCGTGGTAGTGGCGCTTGATCTGCACGAAATCCACGGTGTCGCCGAAGCCCGGGGTCTGGAACAGGTCGCGCGCGTAGGCCCAGAGCCGATCCATCTCGGCCAGCTTGTTGCGGTTGGTCTTGAAGTGCCCGTGATACACCGCGTCGAATCGCACGAGTGTCGTGAAGAGGCGCACATCGGCCTCGGTGATCGTGTCGCCGACGAGGTACCGGCTGCCGGCCAGCCGGTCCTCGAGCCAGTCCATCGCCTCCCACAGTCGGGCGTAGGCCGCATCGTAGGCGTCCTGGCTCCCCGCGAAGCCGCACCGGTACACCCCGTTGTTGATCTCGGTGAACACGCGCTCGATCACCGGCCACATCTCCGGGAGCCGATCCGCGGGCAGCAGATCGGGCGCGCCCTCGCGGTGGAACTGCCGCCACTGCGTCGAGAAGTCGAGTGTGATCTGCGGATAGTCGTTGGTGACCACCGCCCCGCTGGGCACGTCGACGATCGCGGGTACCGTGATGCCGCGCGGATAGTCGGGGAAACGCGCGAAGTAGTTCTGCTGCAGGCGCTCGGTGCCGAGCACGGGATCGACACCGCCGATGTTCTCGGGGGATCCCTCGAGGTCGAAGGTCCACGAGCGCGCGTCGTGCACGGGGCCCGGGCGCCCGAGCGAGATCACGTCCTCGAGCCCGAGCAGCCGTCGCACGATCACGGTGCGATTGGCCCAGGGGCAGGCGGCGGCCGCCACGAGCCGGTAGCGGCCCGGCTCCACCGGCCAGGCCTCCGCATCCGGGGCGAGGCCGTATCCGACGGAGCCGATCTTCGAGGTCGGCGGAGCGGGCAGCGCGCGCACGGCCGCCGGATCCGCCACGATGCGATCCTCGATGTACTGGGTGTCGCGCTCGAACGGCTCTCCGCTCGCCACGTAGCCGCCCATGGTCTGCTCCTCCGACATGATCCCGTCCTCCCGCTCGATGCTGCCAGCCTAGATCGTCCCGCCGTCCCGCGTTCCTTCGGTTCGGGCTCCTGCGGCTGAGGCTCCTCCGGCCGGGGCTCCGGATCCCGCGGCCCGGGGATCGTCGGCGAGGGTGCGGAACTCCCGATCGTGGTACACCATGGGCTCGTGCGCGTCGCCGAAGCGGGCGTCGAGCACCTCGGCGACGACGATCACGGACGCGCCCACGCCCAGCGAGTGCAGCGTGCGGCAGCGCAGCGCGACCCGAGACTCGGGCAGGTAGGGTTCGCCCGTGGGCAGCTCGGTCCACCCCTGCTCGGGGGTGAAGCGCTCCGCCCCCGAGATCGCGAACGAGCGCGCGACGTCGGCGTGCCGCGCGTCGAGCAGGTGCACGAGGTAGCTGTCGGCGCCCAGGATCCCGCCGGCGCTGCCGGTCGCGCGCGTCACCGAGAAGGAGATCGCGGGCGGATCGATGCCGACGGAGGCGACACTCGACGCGGTGAGTCCCACCGGCCCCTCGTCGGTCTGCGCGGTGATCAGCGCGACACCCGTCGGGTGCTCCCTGAACGCCCGTTTAAGCGCCTCGGCCCCGGTCTCCATATCGATGGCGCGTTCCGATCCGCTCACGTCCGACCCCATTCCGATGTCTCCCTTCCCGCCGCGCTCCCGTTCGATCCGGGCGCGGTCCACGGCATCCTCAACATAGCGGCTCCCGTGAACATTCCGAAGCGGCCGCTGGCCACCGCCGCGGCCTCGCGGGCGCTCCCTCCACCGCTCCCCTGCCCTCCCGGCCTCCGCGAGCGTACTCTGGTGTCATGAAGCTGCGCGAGATCCCCCTGACCACCATCGACGGCGACACGACGACGCTCGCGGAGTACGCCGACCGCGCGGTGCTCGTCGTCAACGTGGCATCGCGCTGCGGGCTGACCCCGCAGTACACGAAGCTCGAGGAGCTGCAGCGGCGGTACGGGGATCGGGGCCTCACGGTGCTCGGCTTCCCGTGCAACCAGTTCATGAACCAGGAGCCGGGCGACGCCGAGGAGATCAAGACCTTCTGCTCGACGAGCTACGGGGTCACGTTCCCGCTCATGGCGAAGGTGCGCGTCAACGGGCGCCGCAAGCACCCGCTCTACGAGCTGCTGCACGAGGTGCCCGATGCCGCGGGCAGGACCGGCCGGGTCAAGTGGAACTTCGAGAAGTTCGTGGTGGCGCCAGACGATTCGATCGCCCGCTTCCGGCCGACGGTGGAGCCCGACGATCCGGCCGTGATCGACGCGATCGAGGCCGCCCTGCCGCGCTGAGCCCGGCCGGGCACGAGTCGCGTCGAGCGGGCGGGTTCCCGGGCTCGGCGACGCGGGCGGCGATAGGGTGGACGCTGACTCATCATCACGAGGGGCGCATCGCGCCGGGAAGGGGGCACCATGGTGCTCGAGGTCGGCGCGCAGGCGCCGGATTTCACGCTGTCGGATCAGCACGGCGAGGAGCTGACGCTGTCGGAGCTCGTCGCGGAGGGGCCGGTCGCGCTGGTCTTCTTCCCGCTCGCGTTCTCGGGCATCTGCACCGGTGAGCTGTGCGAGCTGCGCGACAATCTGTCGGTGTTCTCCGACAGCAAGGTGCGGCTGGTGGGCGTCTCGGTCGACTCCGTGTACGCGCTGAAGGCGTGGGCCGAGCAGGAGGGCTACGAGTTCTCGATCCTCTCCGACTTCTGGCCGCACGGCGCGGTGGCGCAGCAGTACGGCGTGTTCGTCGAGGAGGCCGGCATCGCGACGCGCGCGACGCTCGTGATCGGCGAGGATCGGCGTGTGCTCGCCTCCTTCGAGACGGCACCGGGTCAGCCCCGCGATTTCTCGGCGTACCGCGAAGCGCTCGCGGCGCTCTGAGCGTCGACGCGCACGAGCGGCGGGCGAACACCCGCTAGGCTTGTGCAGGTCCGTTCCCCGGGTTCGTCCCGCGGGCGCGGACGGGGGCCTGTAGCTCAGCTGGTAGAGCGCCACGTTTACACCGTGGATGTCGTCGGTTCGATCCCGGCCGGGCCCACCTCTCCCTCAATCCCCGTCCCCGCGTCCGGCCTCAGTCCACTCGGCTGGTGCCCAGGCGGGAGACCATGGCGGGGTCTCGGTGGTCGAAGAACAGCGAACCGCCCTGGTCGAGACCGGCGATGGTCTCCATCTCGCCGGGGGCGAGTTCGAAGTCGAACACATCGAGGTTCTGCCGGATGCGCTCCGGAGTGACCGATTTGGGGATCGCGACGACATCCGACTGGATGAGCCACCGCAGCACCACCTGCGCGATGGACTTGCGGTGGGCCTCGGCGATCGGCGCGAGCACGGCGTGCGTGAAGATGCCGTTGCGGCCCTCGGCGAACGGCCCCCACGACTCGTGCTGCACCCCGTGCTCCACCATGAGCGCATGGTCCTCCGCACGCTGATGGAACGGGTGGGTCTCGATCTGATTGACCGCCGGAACGATCGCGTTGTTGAGGATCAGGTCGAGGAGCCGGTCGGAGTGGAAGTTCGACACCCCGATGGCCCGGGTTCGGCCGTCCCCGTAGAGGCCCTCCATGGCCCGCCACTCCGAGTAGTAGTCGCCATAGGGCTGGTGGATCAGATACAGGTCGAGATGATCGAGCCCGAGCTTCGACAACGACGATTCGAAGGCGCGGACGGCGCGCTCCTCGCCGGCGCCGCCGGGCCCGCTGTCCTGCACCCAGAGCTTGGTGGTGACGAACAGCTCGTCGCGCGGGATCCCGCTCGCGGCGATCGCGCGGCCGACCGCCTCCTCGTTCCCGTAGCCGGCGGCGGTGTCGAGGAGCCGGTACCCGGCTTCGAGCGCGGCCGACACGGCCCGTTCGGTCTCGGGGACGGGGATCTGGTAGACCCCGTATCCGAGGACGGGCATGACGACGCCGTTGTTCAAGGTCACGGTCTGCATGATGCGGCTCCTCCCGGGAGGCCGCTCGACCCGGGCCGGGTCGGAAGCAGCGGCGTTCCCGTGCATCCATTGGAGCGCAAGACGCGGATCTGCGATAGTCGCGGTTCTGACGAGCGGGCCTCGATGCGACGACCACCGCGTTCCTCGAGTCGCGCGACTAGCCCGCGACGGTCGCGACGACGCAGATCGCGAGCATGCCGAACCAGGCGAGCGCTCCGACCAGCGCGTGGAGCGCGGGGACGGGGCGCCGGAAGCTCAGCACGTCGCCGCTCACGGCGCGATACCCGGCCTCGGCCGCGCCCGGATGCCGGGCTCGATGGGAGGCGAACATCAGCAGGTCGCCGAGCACCTGCCCCGCCGTGATCACGGCGAAGGCGATCCACCCGAGCGGCACCGCGCCCGTGATCGCGAACGCCGTCCAGATCCCGATGCTCAGGATCTGGAGCACGACGTGAGCGGTGATCCTCCCGGCCGGGAAGCCGGCCGCGCGGTGGCGCGACCAGACGAGGAGCGCCGCCAGGCCGAGGCCGGCGGTGATCAGCAGGAGGGCGAGATCGGCGATCGCCCAGACGACGATGGGCATGAGACTAGATTACTACGGATGTAGTAGCCAGGGAACTACGGATGTAGTTATGCTGGTGGCATGACCTCCAATCGGGATCGGGCGCTGACCGCCGCGATCGAGATCCTCGCCGACGAGGGCGTCCGCGCGCTCACCCACCGGCGCGTCGACGAGCGGGCGGGACTCCCCCAGGGATCGGCCTCGAACGCCTTCCGGACGCGCGAGGCGCTGCTGCTCGGCATCACCGAGCGCATGGCCGGCGCCGAGCTCCCCGCGGTCTCCGAGTCCCTCGCGGCCGGGTCGCCGGAGGAGCTCGCGGACGCGCTGCACGAATTGTTCGCGCAGCAGGTCGGGCCGCTGCGCACGCAGACCGCCGCCCGCCTCGCGCTGTTCGTCGAGGCCGGGCACGACGACGCGATCCGCGCGGCTCTCGGCCGCGGCCGATCGGTGGTCGTCGAACCGCTCCGCTCCGCCTTCGCCGCGCTCGGAGCCCCCGATCCCGACCTCGCCGTGCATCTCGTGGCGAGCTGCTTCGAGGGGCTCTTCCTGCACGCGCTCGGGCGTCGCGCCGACCTCGACCCCCGTCCGGTCATCACCGCCGCCGTGCGCGGGGCGCTGATCGGCTGACCGAGCGGAGGCGCTCGGCCTCGCTCAGCGGACCTGCCCCTTCTTGGCGGCGAGCCGCACCTGCAGCTTGGAACCGCCGTTCGGGATCGGGATCCGCTCGAGCTCGAACAGCCCGATCGCCTCGATCAGATCTCCGAGTTTCGCGTACCCCCAGTTGCGCGAATCGAAATCGGGGGACTGCTTCCGAATGGTCGAACCGACGTTCGAGAGGTTGGCCCACCCGTCCTCGTCGGCACCCCCCGCGATGCCGGAGCGCAGCAGATTCATCAAGCGCGTGTCGCCGCGGAGCGCGTGGGGCGCGGTCTTGTCCGGTCCCGGTGCGCCGGCCTCGATCCTGGCATCATCCGGCTCGCGCGATCCGCGCGCGGATGGAACGGCCTCCACCCCGTCGACCCGCAACGCGTCGAGATAGGTGAACACATCGCAGGCGTTCACGAACGGCGTCGGGGTCTTCCGCTCCCCGAAGCCGAACACTTGGGCCCCCGATTCGCGCAGACGGGCCGCCAACCGGGTGAAGTCGCTGTCCGAGGAGACGAGCGCGAACCCGTCGAGCCTGTTCTGATGCAGCAGGTCCATGGCGTCGATGATGAGCGCACTGTCGGTCGCGTTCTTGCCGGTCGTGTAGGAGAACTGCTGGATCGGCTGGATCGAATACTCGTTGGCGGCGGACTTCCAGCCGCGCAGACGGTCCGTCGTCCAGTCGCCGTACATCCGGCGCACCGAGGTCGTGCCGTATCTCGCCAGTTCTGCAAGGACGTTCGCGATGTGATCCGCGCTCACGTTGTCGGAGTCGATCAGAACGGCGATGCGGGAAGAGCTCTCTGCCATAGGAGCATCCTGGCACATCCCCCCTGCCCGCCTCTCCCGCCCGCAGGCTTGTGCGAACATCACACCTCCCACAAGGAATGTGCGGGTTTCATGGTGGACATTCGCTAGTCTGGACCTACGCCCGCGAATCATCGCGGGAGTCTCTCGTGCCGTGCCCGGACGCAGGAACCCGCTCCGCGGCCGCACAACCTCATGGTGAATGGAGCACAATCTTGGCTGTGAACACGCAGGATCCGTACGCACCGGACAGCGATGACGTGGATCCGCAGGAGACCTCGGAGTGGCGCGATTCGCTCGACGCCGTGGTCGAAGAGCGCGGCGCCGGCCGCGGCCGCGAGATCATGACGAGCCTGCTCGATCGATCCCGCCAGCTCCACCTCAACGTGCCGCAGGTGCCGACGACCGACTACGTCAACACGATCGCCTCGAGCGACGAGCCCGACTTCCCCGGCGACCACGACATCGAGCGCCAGTACCGGTCCTGGATCCGCTGGAACGCGGCCATGACCGTGCACCGCGCCCAGCGCCCGGGCATCGGCGTCGGCGGCCACATCTCCACCTACGGCTCGGCGGCCTCGCTCTACGAGGTCGGCTTCAACCACTTCTTCCGCGGCCAGGACCACCCGGGCGGCGGCGACCAGATCTTCGTGCAGGGCCACGCCTCCCCCGGCGTCTACGCGCGCGCCTTCCTCGAGGGCCGCCTCACCGAGGACCAGCTCGACGGCTTCCGCCAGGAGAAGTCGCACGCGCCCAACGGCCTGCCGAGCTACCCGCACCCGCGCCTGCTGCCCGACTTCTGGCAGTTCCCGACCGTGTCGATGGGCATCGGCCCCATCAACGCCATCTACCAGGCGCAGTTCAACAAGTACCTCACCAATCGCGGTATCAAGGACGCCTCCGACCAGCACGTGTGGGCCTTCCTCGGCGACGGCGAGATGGACGAGGTCGAGAGCCGCGGCCAGCTGCAGGTCGCCGCGAACGAGGGCCTCGACAACCTCACCTTCGTGATCAACTGCAACCTGCAGCGCCTCGACGGGCCCGTGCGCGGCAACGGCAAGATCATCCAGGAGCTCGAGAGCTTCTTCCGCGGCGCCGGCTGGAACGTGATCAAGGTCATCTGGGGGCGCGAGTGGGACGAGCTGCTGAACCGGGACACCGAGGGCGCGCTGCTCAACGTGATGAACACGACCCCCGACGGCGACTACCAGACCTACAAGGCCGAGAACGGCGCCTTCATCCGCAACCACTTCTTCGGCAAGGACGAGCGCGCGCTGCGCCTCGTCGAGGACTACACCGACGACCAGATCTGGCAGCTCCGCCGCGGCGGCCACGACTACCGCAAGGTGTACGCCGCCTACGCCGCCGCGCTCGCGCACAAGGGCCGCCCCACGGTGATCCTCGCGAAGACCGTCAAGGGCTACGGCCTCGGCCCCCACTTCGAGGGCCGCAACGCGACCCACCAGATGAAGAAGATGACGCTGGAGGATCTCAAGCTCTTCCGCGACACCATGCACATCCCCATCTCGGACGCGCAGCTCGAAGCGGATCCCTACCGCCCGCCCTACTACCACCCGGGCGAGAACGACACCACGATCCAGTACATGCACGAGCGCCGTCGCGAGCTCGGCGGGTACCTGCCCGAGCGCCGCTCCCGGCACACGGAGGTCGCCCTCCCCGAGCCGAAGAGCTACGCGATCGCGGCGAAGGGCAGCGGTACGCAGGAGGCCGCGACGACGATGGTGTTCGTGCGCATGCTCAAGGACCTCATGCGCGACAAGGGCTTCGGCTCGCGCTTCGTGCCGATCATCCCCGATGAGGCGCGCACCTTCGGCATGGACTCCTACTTCCCCACCTCGAAGATCTACAACCCGTACGGCCAGAACTACGTCTCGGTCGACCGCGAGCTGCTGCTCGCCTACAAGGAGAGCCCGCAGGGCGTGCTGCTGCACGTCGGCATCAACGAGGCCGGCGCGGCCGCCGCGTTCACCGCTGTGGGCACCTCGTACGCCACCCAGGGCGAGCCGCTGATCCCGATCTACATCTTCTACTCGATGTTCGGCTTCCAGCGCACCGGCGACGCCTTCTGGGCGGCGGGTGACCAGATGGCCCGGGGCTTCATCATCGGCGCCACCGCAGGACGCACCACGCTCACGGGCGAGGGCCTGCAGCACGCCGACGGCCACTCGCTCGCGCTCGCCTCGACGAACCCCGCCGTGATCTCCTACGATCCCGCGTACGGCTACGAGATCGGCCACATCGTGCGCGCCGGCATCGAGCGCATGTACGGCGGCGAGCACCCCGATCCCAACGTCATGTACTACCTCACCGTGTACAACGAGCCGATCGTGCACCCGGCCGAGCCGGAGAACACGGACGTCGAGGGCATCGTGCGCGGCATCCACCGCGTGAGCGAGGCCGGCGAGGGCGCCCACCGCGCCCAGATCCTCGCCTCGGGCGTCGCGGTGCCGTGGGCGATCGAGGCTCAGCAGCTGCTGGCGCGCGACTGGGACGTCGCCGCCGACGTGTGGAGCGTCACGAGCTGGAACGAGCTGCAGCGCGACGGCATCGCCGCGGATCAGCACAACTTCCGCCACGCGGATCAGGAGCCGCGGGTGCCCTACCTCACCCAGAAGCTGCAGGACGCGGAGGGTCCGTTCGTCGCGGTGAGCGACTGGGCGACGATGGTGCCGGATCAGATCCGCGCCTACGTGCCGGGCGACTACTCGGTGCTCGGGGCCGACGGCTTCGGCTTCTCCGACACCCGCGCCGCCGCGCGCCGCTACTTCGGCATCGACCGCGAGTCGGTGGTGGTGCGAGTGCTGCAGCGCCTCGCCGCGCAGGGCGCGATCGACGCCGAGGTGCCCCTCAGGGCGGCCGAGCAGTACCGCCTGAACGACGTGAACGCCGGCACCACCGGCGGCGCGGGCGGGGAGTCCTGATGGCGGAGGCGGAAGCGTAGGCGGACCGATTCACATGGATCGCACGAAAGAGCAGGAGCTCGCCTGGCTGAAGACCATCACCGGCGAGCTCTCCACCCGCATCATCACACGGCTCGACGACACCCTGCCCTGGTACGGCAACATGCCGCCGAGCCGCAGGTCGGCGGTCGGCCTCGTCGCGCAGACCGGGATCGCGTCGTTCATCCAGTGGTACGAGGATCCCTCCTCCACGCCCTGGATCGCGTCGGACGTGTTCAGCGCGGCGCCGCGCGAGCTGCTGCGCTCGATCAGCCTGCAGGAGACCCTGCAGCTGATCCGCGTGGTGGTCTCGGTAGTCGAGGAGCGCGCGGCGCCCCGCAGCGAAGCACTGCGGGAGGCCGTGCTGCACTACTCGCGCGACGTGGCCTTCGCCGCGGCCGACGTGTACGCCCGCGCCGCCGAGGCGCGCGGGCTGTGGGACGCGCGCCTCGAGGCGCTCGTGGTCGACTCGATCCTCACCGGCGAGAGCGACGACGAGCTGCCGAGCCGGATCGCGGCCCTCGGCTGGCACGGCGAGGGCGAGGCCGCGGTGCTCGTGGGCACCGCGGAGCGGTCCGTCGACGTGGACCAGCTGCGCCGCACCGCCAGGCACGCGGGCGCGGACGTGCTGATCGGCCTGCAGGGCACCCGGCTCGTGCTGGTGCTCGGCCGGGTCGAGGCGCCGCCGAAGGATCCGTCGACCGCGCCCGAGCCGCTCGGCTTCCTCGAGATCGCGCAGCGGCTCGCAGACGGCTTCTCCGACGGGCCGCTGGTCCTCGGCCCGGCCGTGGAGAACCTCGTCGACGCCTCGCGCAGCGCGCGTGCGGCGCTCGCGGGGGTCGCGGTGGCCCGGTCGTGGCGGCATGCGCCGCGGCCCGTGCTCGCCGACGACCTGCTGCCCGAGCGCGCGCTCGCGGGCGACGGCCTCGCGCGGCGCACGCTCATCGAGCAGATCTACGAGCCCCTCGCGGCGCACTCGGGCGAGCTGCTCGAGACGCTGTGGTGCTACCTCGACAACGGCCGGTCGCTCGAGGCGACCGCGCGCGAGCTGTTCGTGCACCCCAACACCGTGCGCTATCGGTTGAAGAAGGTCTCCGAGGTGATCGGCTGGAACGCGACCGGCGCACGCGAGGCGCTGATCCTCCAGTCCGCGCTCATCGCGGGCTCGATCGCCCAGCACCAGGGCCGCCGCGGCAGACAGCGCTGAACCCCACCGTCCGGCGATGAGGATCCCGGCGATACTCCCTGAGCTTCCCGACGACTCCCCTGCGGTTTCCGACAACATTTTCCGCGGAACATGATGGAGAATATGCAGGATCCCACGCCCCGATCTGAGAAACTTGAACACGTGATTGTCATCGCATGCCCTGGACAGGGCTCACAGACCCCCGGATTCCTGAACGAGTGGCTCGAGCTCCCCGGCGCTCGGGACTTCCTCGGCGAGGCCTCGGAGCGCGCCGGCGTGGATCTCGTGCAGCACGGCACCGTGAGCGACGCCGACACCATCCGCGACACCGCGGTGGCCCAGCCGCTCATCGTGGCCGCCAGCCTGCTGGCGTGGCGCGAGCTGTCGGCCCGCACCGCACTCGGCGACGCCGGTGTGGCGGGCCACTCGGTCGGCGAGTTCGCAGCCGCCGCCGCCGCGGGCATCCTCTCTGAAGGAGAGGCTCTGCAGCTCGTGGGCGTGCGCGGGCGCGCCATGGCCCGCGCCGCCGCGCAGGCCCGGACGGGGATGTCCGCCGTGGTCGGCGGGGTCGAGGCCGACGTGCTCGCGAAGATCGAGGCACACGGCCTCACCCCGGCCAACCGCAACGGCGGCGGCCAGATCGTCGCGGCCGGTGCGCTGGACGCGCTGGCCGGGCTGGCCGAGGACGCACCGCGCGGCGCCCGGGTGATCCCGCTGCAGGTCGCCGGGGCCTTCCACACGGACTACATGGCGAGCGCGATCCCGGTGCTGCGCGAGGCCGCCGAGGCCGTCTCCCCCGCCGATCCGAAGCATCCCGTCTGGAGCAACGCCGACGGCGCGCGCGTGTCCGACGGCGCGCGCTTCGTCGAGCTGCTCGTCTCGCAGGTGGCGAACCCGGTGCGGTGGGACGCGTGCATGGAGAGCTTCCAGCAGGCCGGCATCACGGGACTCGTCGAGCTCGCCCCCGCCGGCGCGCTCACCGGCATCGCGAAGCGGGCGCTCAAGGGCGTGCCGAGCGTCGCGATCAAGTCCCCCGCCGATCTCGACGCCGCGGTCGCGCTCCTCGCCGACGCCGCCTAGACCGGCACACAGCCTGACGAAAGGACTCACGCCCATGGCATCACTGGTGCAGCCCACGGGTCCCGCGCACACGCGGATCCTCGCCCTCGGGGCCGCTCGCGGAGATCTCGACGTGCCCAACGACGATCTGGTCGGACCGATCGACTCCTCCGACGAGTGGATCCGTCAGCGCACCGGCATCGTGCAGCGCCGCCGCGCGAGCGCGTCGATCGGAGCGGTCGATCTCGCCGTCGCCGCCGGCGAGGAGGCGATCGCCGAGTCCGGGCTCGACCGCTCGGAGATCGACGGCGTGATCATCTCGACCATCTCGAACGTCGCCGTGACCCCCTCGATGGCCGCACTCGCGGCGTACCGCCTGGGACTGACCCCGGCGGCCGCATTCGACATCTCGGCGGCGTGCGCCGGCTACGTCTACGGCGTGGCCCAGGCCGACGCCCTCGTGCGCGCGGGCACCTGCCGGAACGTGCTCGTCATCGGCTCGGAGAAGCTCTCCGACATCGTCGATCCGGCCGACCGCAGCATCTCGTTCCTGCTGGGCGACGGCGCCGGCGCCGTGATCGTGGGGGCGAGCGACCACCCCGGCATCGGCCCCACCGTGTGGGGCTCCGACGGCGAGAAGTGGGACGCGATCCGCATGACCTCGACGTTCGAGGAGTACCGCAGTAACCCGGGCGAGGTGCCCTGGCCCACCCTGCGGCAGGACGGGCAGACCGTGTTCCGCTGGGCCGTGTGGGAGATGGCGAAGGTCGCGCGTCGCACCCTCGAGGTCTCGGGGCTCGAGCCCGGCGACCTCGCCGCGTTCATCCCCCACCAGGCCAACATGCGCATCGTCGACGAGTTCGCGAAGCAGCTCAAGCTGCCGGAGAGCGTCCTCGTCGCCCGCGACATCGAGATGCAGGGCAACACCTCGGCGGCCTCGGTGCCGCTCGCGATGCACGCGCTGCGAGCGGAGCACCCCGAGCTCTCCGGTGGCCTCGCGCTCACGATCGGCTTCGGCGCCGGCCTCGTGTACGGCGCGCAGGTCGTGGAGATCCCCTGAGCCGAGCGCTCGCGCGCGTCGGTGCCGAGCCGGCGCGATCCGCACGTAAACTTCTACAGCCACAACCCATATCCAAGGAGAAACACACCATGGCATTCAGCAACGAAGAGGTCCTCGCAGGTCTGGCGGAGCTCATCAACGATGAGACGGGGATCGCGGCCGACGTCGTCGCCCTCGACAAGTCCTTCACCGACGACCTCGACATCGACTCGATCTCGATGATGACGATCGTCGTCAACGCCGAGGAGAAGTTCGACGTCAAGATCCCCGACGAGGAGGTCAAGAACCTCAAGACCGTCGGCGACGCCGTCGACTTCATCGTCAAGGCCCAGGCCTAAGCACTGCGATCGGGAGGCGGGACACGATCCCGCCTCCCAGCCTCGCACCCCACCGTCTTCCCCGGCGCGTCGCGCGCCTCCGGAACCCACTCGTTCCACACGATCACGCGGAGCCAGCAAACATGACCAAGAAGATTGTCGTCACCGGCATCGGCGCCTCCTCCCCGATCGGCGGCACCGCCCCCGAGAGCTGGGAGGCCCTGCTGCAGGGCGAGTCCGGAGCCCGCAGCCTCGACCACGACTGGGTCGAGCAGTACGACCTGCCGGTCCGCTTCGCCGCCGAGGCGAAGGTGCGACCCTCGGAGGTGCTGGAGCGCCCGGTCGCCAAGCGGCTCGACCCCTCCAGCCAGTTCGCGCTCATCGCCGCGCAGGAGGCCTTCGCCGACGCGGGCAGCCCCGAGGTGGCATCCGAGCGCTTCGGCGTCGACTGGGCCACCGGGATCGGCGGCCTCTGGTCGCTGCTCGACGCCTGGGACACCCTCCGCGAGAAGGGCCCGCGCCGGGTCATGCCGCTGACCGTTCCGATGCTCATGCCCAACGCGCCCGCGGCGGCCGTGTCCATGCACTTCGAGGCCCGCGCCTACGCGCGCACCGTCGCCTCGGCCTGCGCCTCGAGCACCGAGTCGCTCGTCAACGCATTCGAGCATCTCCAGGCCGGCTTCGCCGACGTCGTCATCGCCGGTGGATCCGAGTCGACGATCCACCCCATCACCCTCGCCGCCTTCTCGTCGATGCAGGCGCTCTCGAAGCGCAACGACGATCCGGCGGTCGCCTCGCGCCCCTACGACACCGCCCGAGACGGCTTCGTCATGGGCGAGGGCGCCGCGGCGCTCGTGCTCGAGACCGAGGAGCACGCGCTCGCCCGCGGCGCGCGGATCTACGCGGAGATCGCGGGCGGCGGCGTCACCGCCGACTCGTACCACATCACGGCGCCCGAGCCCGAGGGCAAGGGCGCGAGCCGGGCCGTGCTGCTCGCGCTCGAGGCCGCCGGCGCCACGCCGGATCAGGTCACCCACGTCAATGCCCACGCCACCTCGACCCCGGTCGGCGACATCGCCGAGTACACGGCGCTGCACCGCGTCTTCGGCGACCGCGTGAAGGAGATCCCGGTCTCGGCCACGAAGGCGTCCACGGGGCACCTGCTCGGCGGAACGGGCGCACTGGAGGCCGTGTTCACCGTGCTCGCCGTGCAGAACCGCGTGGCGCCCCCGACGATCAACCTCGTCGACCAGGATCCCGACATCCCGCTCTCCGTCTCCTCCGAGGCGCGGCCGCTCGGCGACGGCCCCCAGCTGGCCATCTCGAACTCCTTCGGGTTCGGGGGCCACAACGCCGTCGTCGCCATCCGCTCGGTGTAGAGGGATTCACCCGTCATCCCGCGCGGGGCGAGCGCGGCGAACGCAGTCGCAGGATCCGCGCCCGCGGGTGCTGCGACTGCGCCGTTCCGCCGGTGTAATACTTCGATACCCGGGCACGGGAACGGCTTCGTGGAGGTACGGTAGATCCCATGAAGCCGTTCCTGCTCATCACGACCCGGGGGGAGGACACCGAGGCTGCCGACGAGCACGCCGCGTACTGTCGCCTGACGGGCCTGCTCCCCGAGGAGCTCGAGTGGCGGCGCATCGATCGGGGGCCGCTCGGCGCGGTCGACTTCACGCGCTACTCGGGGATCATCCTCGCCGGCAGCCCGTTCACCGTGAGCGAGCCCGTCGAACGCAAGTCCCCCACCGAGCTGCGCGTGGAGGGCGAGCTCGCCCGGCTGCTCGACGACGTGGTGCGGCACGACTTCCCGTTCCTCGGGGTCTGCTACGGCATCGGCACGATCGGGGCGCACCAGGGGGCCAGGGTGGATCGCACCTACGGCGAGACCTCGCAGGCCGTCCGCATCGGCCTCACGCCGGCCGGGCTCGAGGACCCGCTGTTCTACCAGCTGCCGCCCGAGTTCGAGGCCTTCGTCGGCCACAAGGAGGCGATCGCCGAGGTGCCGCCGAGCATCAACGTGCTCGCGAGCTCGCCGAGCTGCCCGGTGCAGGCCTTCCGCGTCGGTCGCAACGTCTACGCCACGCAGTTCCACCCCGAGCTCGACACCGCCTCGTTCAGCTCGCGCGTGCGCGCCTACGCGGATCACGGCTACTTCGACCCCGCCGAGGTCGACGCCATCATCGAGCGGGTCGAGAGCGCCGACGTGCGGGCCTCGCACATGGTGCTCGGCCGTTTCGTCGAGGAGTATCTCGACTCCCGCACCACGGTCACCGCAGCCTGACCCTCAGTCTGAGCGCGGGCCTCCGCACGCATTCATATGATGAAGTGCGATAGAATGTGGCAATGCCCCCGATGCGTCGCGCCCCCGCCGCGCCCGACCGCGCGGGGAGCCCGGATCCCGCAGACGCGCGGACGCCCGCGCCACCGCGCGGCCTCTCCCGGCGCGGTGCGCTCGCGCTGCTCGGCGGAGGAGCGGCCGGGGTCGCCCTCGGCGCCGGCGCCGCGGTCGCGCTGACAACCGTGAGCCGCGCCTCGGGATCGGGCGGCCACGAACTCAGCTACCCGTTCTACGGGCCCCATCAGGCGGGCATCATCACCCCGTCCCAGGACCAGATGCACTTCGCCGCGTTCGACGTCGCGGCCCGCACCACCCGTGCGGAGCTCATCGAACTGCTGCAGGACTGGACCTACGCGGCCAGCCGACTCACCCAGGGACTCGAGATCAGCGTCGCCGGCGCGTTCGACGGCGGGGAGTACATGCCCCCGGACGACACCGGCGAGGCGGTCGGCATCTCCCCCGCCGGGCTCACCATCACCTTCGGCTTCGGCTCCAGCCTCTTCGAGACCGCGGAGGGCGAGGACCGGTTCGGGATCGCCGCCCGGCGCCCGGGCGACTTCGCCGAGCTGCCGAAGATGACCAACGACTTCATGGATCCGGCGCGGTCGTTCGGAGACCTCTGCGTGCAGGCCTGCGCGAACGATCCGCAGGTCGCCGTGCACGCGATCCGCAACCTCACCCGCATCGCCTTCGGGCGCGCGCAGATGCGCTGGTCCCAGCTCGGCTTCGGCCGCTCCTCCTCCACCTCCGTCTCCCAGGAGACGCCGCGCAACCTCTTCGGGCAGAAGGACGGCACGGCGAATCTGCATGCCGAGGAGCCGGCCCTGCTCGACGAGCACGTGTGGATCGGCGACGGAGCGGACCGCCCGTGGGCGGCCGGCGGCAGCTATCTGGTGGCGCGCCGCATCAGCATGACCATCGAGGTGTGGGACAGCCTGCAGCTCGGCGAGCAGGAGCGGGTCACCGGACGCGACAAGCGCGAGGGAGCGCCGCTCTCCGGCGGCACGGAGTTCACCGAGCCCGACTTCGCGGCGACGGGCGAGGACGGCGCGCTGCTCATCGACGAGCGCTCGCACGTGGCGCGGGTGCACCCCGACCACAACGACGGCATCAGAATGCTGCGCCGCAGCTACAACTTCGTCGACGGCAACGACGCGCAGGGGCGCCTCGATGCGGGACTGTTCTTCATCGCGTTCGTCAACTCCCCCGATCGATTCTCGCGCGTGCACCGCAGCATGTCCCGCGACGACATGTTCGTCGAGTATCTGAAGACCACGGGCACGGGCGTCTACCTCGTGCCCCCGGGGATCGAGGACGGCCAGTACATCGGGCAGCAGCTCTTCGAGGGATAGCCGCGCCTGCCTCGTCATCCTGCGCGAGCACCGGCGAGGGGAACGCGAATCCCGGGCCGCCCATCTCGACAAGCTCGATGGGCGGCCCGGGATCCCGATTCCCTCGGATCAGCCGTCGATGCCGAGCACCGTGCCGGTGAGCTTCGACAGCGGCTCGCGAAGCGCGTCGATCTGCGCCACGAGCTCCTTCTGCTGCTCATCGGTCACCTCGTCGTAGAGGGTGTATCCGCTCTCGAGGCTGCCGTACTGATCGAGCAGCGACTGGAGGGCGTCGAACTCCTCGTCGATCTCGGCGGCGAGCTCGGCGCCCTCGGCGCTCTTGCGCTCCGCGATCGGGGCGACGAGATCGAAGGCGATGCGCGAACCCTGCAGGTTGGCCTGGAAGTCCCACAGGTCGTAGTGCGACCACCAGTTCTCCTCGCCGGTCACCTTGCCCACCGCGATCTCCTCCAGCAGGCCGATGGCGCCGTTGGAGACGGTGCCGACGTTGATGCCCTGCTCCGCGATGAAGTCCTCCGCGTGCACCGCGTCGTACAGCTCGTTCACGTCCGCGATCAGGGTCTCGCCGATCACCTTGCGCTGCTCGGGGGTCGACGGCTCCCAATCCTCCCAGGCGTTCACGCCATCGGCGTTCAGCGCGTCCTTGGCGGGCTGCCAGAGATCCTTCTCGATGCGGTGGAAGCCGAGCCACTCGGTGAAGGTGGGATCATCGCCCTCGAGCTCCTCGGCCTCGGCGATGTAGTCCACCTCGCGGTAGTCGATGCGCGGGTCGAGCACGCCGAGCGCCTCGGCCACGGGCTCGATCCGCTCGTAGTTGACGCGGATGTCGGCGTAGAGATCCCTCGCCTGCTCGTCGTCGCCCTCGATGTAGGCGTTCGCGAAGGTCTCGACGTTCGGCACGAGCTCGGCGACCTCGTTCTTGACGAAGTTCACGTAGTCGACGACGACCGCGTCGAAGAGCTCCTGATCCTCACCCTCGAGCTCGATCTCCTCGCCCGTCACGGTGAAGCCGGCCTCGCCGACGTTCGCGCCGCGCATGCCCGGCTTGCAGGCGGTGAAGTAGTCGCCGGGCTGCAGCGCGACGGTGAGGTCGGCGGAGGCCCCGGGGGCGATGTTCTCCTTCTCGGCGGCGATGCGCAGGCCGTCGCTGCCGAGCAGGTAGAACTCGGTGGTCTGGTCGCCGTCGTTGGTGATGCTGAAGGTGACGTTGCCGCTTTCGACCGTGGCCGCCGAGACCACGCAGTCGTCCGCGGTCGAGCTGACGGTCAGCGCGTTGCCGCCGCCGGCCTGGTCGCCGGTCGCGTCCGCGTCGGTGCCGTCGGAGTTCTGGACGCAACCCGCGAGCAGGAGCACGCCCGCGGTCGCGAGACCGGTCGCTACGAACAGTTTCTTCTTCAATGTGTCTCCTTTGTGAGAATCGCAGGGGTGCGAGCTGAGGGGGTCTGCGGGGTCGCGATCGGGGGTTGCGCGACGGGCTTCGCGCGAGGGGCCCGGGCCGCGCGCGCCTGCGCGATCACGCGGCTGAGGAAGAGCGGGAACACGATGCCGATGTAGAGCGCCCAGGCCGTGACCTCGAGCCAGCTCATCAGCGGCACGAAACCGAAGATGCCCTTGAGGAAGGCTGCGAGAGCACCGCTGGGGGCGATCACGTCCTCGACGTTGAAGGCCCATCCGAAGGGGTACGCCGCCAGCCAGAACGGTCCCTCGAAACCGGTGAGCACCTCGCCGGTGCGGAAGTTGGTGGGGGTGATCGGGTGGCCCGAGAACGGGCCGGGCAGCACGGCCGCCTCCTGGAGATCGTGGATGCCGTAGGCGAGCACTCCGGCCGAGACGATGACCAGGAAGGCGCCCGTCCACGCGAAGAACACCCGCAGGTTGATGCGCAGTGCGCCGCGATTGAGCATGACGCCGATGGCGACCGCGATGGCGATGCCGCTCAGCGCTCCGCCGAAGGCGAGCGGACTGTTCGCCCAGCCCCACAGGAGCAGCGTGGTCTCGATGCCCTCGCGCCCCACCGTGACGAACGCGAACCAGAAGATCGCCCATCCGGTGCCGATCGCCAGCGCGTGATCGACGCCCTCCTGCAGCTCGGCCTTGAGGCTGCCGGCCGTGCGCATCATCCAGAACACCATCCAGGTGATCATCGCCACGGCGACCAGCGACATCGTTCCGCCGATGATCTCCTGGGCCTCGAAGGTGAGGCCGTAGCGCCCGAAGGTGAAGATCGCACCGAGCGCGAGCGAGAGCAGCACCGCGATCGACACGCCCAGCCAGATCTTGCGCTTCACGTCGCCGCGTCCGAGTCTGCCCACGTAGGCGAGGAGGATGCCGATGACGAGGGCTGCTTCCAGCCCCTCGCGGAGGCCGATCAGGAACGAGGCGAAGAACAAGGGCGTACTTTCATGTGATCAATGTAAGGCGACCCTTACCTCATTAACATAGTAGAAAACATCAGATGAAGGCAACATGAAAAAGGGGCGCCACCCCGAAGGGTGACGCCCCGAGCCCGGAACGGCCGGCCGGCTCCTTACTCCGCGTAGTGGGAGAAGAGGAACCAGCGATCCTTGTCCAGCTGCTGCGCGAGGGAGATGACGATGTCCTGGCTGACGAGGTCGATGTCGTCGAGCCCCTTCACCGCCGCGTACACGGTCTCGAGAGTGGCGTCGAGCTGCGCCACGACCTCTCGGACGGTCACGTCGGACTGCTGGAAGCCATCGCTGAGCTCCGGCGTGGTGGTGCGCGCCGCGACGGTGCCGATGCGGGCGTCGATCGGCAGGCCGAGCGCCACGATCCGCTCGGCGACCTCGTCGGCTCCGTCCTGAGCGTGCGCCACGACCTCGTCGAGGAACTCGTGCACCCCCATGAAGTTCTCGCCGCGAACGTGCCAGTGGGCCTGCTTGCCGTTGACGGCCAGCGCGACGAGATCGTGCACGACCGGGCTGAGGTACTGCGCCACGCCCGTGGGGCGATGCAGGTCGCCCTGCGCAGCGGGAACGGTAATCTGCTTGGTAGCCATCGAGTGGAACCCCTTTCGTGTACGAGAACTGATATCTATAACCGTACGCCGATTTCCGCGGACCGCAAGCAAGGGTAGCCTGCACTTACCGCGAACATTTCCCCAGATGACAGCCCAAAAAAGCGCGGAATCGCATGAGATGCGCCTGGGAATCCCGACGCGGTCCGCTCAGGCGGCCACTCGCGCGAGCAGCTGCTGCGGCTCGCAGCGCGGTCCCGTGAAGAACGGCGTCTCCTCGATCACGTGGCGCCGAGCGCCCGTGGCCCGCAGCTCGCGCATCAGGTCGACGATGCGCAGCAGTTCGTCGGCCTCGAAGGCGAGCAGCCACTCGTAGTCGCCCAGCGCGAAGGCCGCAACCGTGTTGGCGAGCACATCGCCGTAGTCCCGCGCCGCCGCGCCGTGCTCCCGGAGCAGCTCCCGGCGCTCGTCGTCGGGCAGCAGATACCACTCGCGGCCGCGCACGAAGGGGTACACGCACACGTAGCCGCGGGGCTCGTCGCCGGCGAGGAACGCCGGCACGTGGCCGCGGTTGAACTCCGCGGCGCGGTGCACGCCGATGTTCGACCACACGGGGGCGAGGCGGCCGCTCCCCCAGTCGAGCACCGTGCGATACGCGCGCTGCAGCGCCTCGGGAGTCGGCGCATGCCACCACACCAGGATGTCGGCATCGGCGCGATATCCCGACACGTCGTACCAGCCGCGGGTGACGAGCCCGTCGATGCCCTCGAGCTCGCCGAGCAGGCCCCGGACGATCCCGCGCCAGGCCGGCGAGATGCCGACCCCGGCGGCCGCGCGCTCCACGCGGTAGACGGCGTACATCGTGTAATTGACTCCGGCGTTGATCTCCTCGGCGACGTGCCGATGATCGACCCGTGCCGCCGTACTCGGCTCGCCCATGTGCGTCTTCCCCGATTCCATCAGTCCTCCGAACCCGCGATGACAGGGATCCCCGTCACCTCGCCGTGCCGCATCCGGCAGCTCCCTGCCGGCGCCTCGTCGGGGAACGCTCCGAGCGAACCCACGGTGCGGGCCTGCGCCGCGTCTCCGCGCTCGCGCCTCGCGCGCTCCACGATCATGTCCACGAGACCGCCCACGAAGGAGGGGCGCACGCCGACCGTCCCCGCGCGCACCGCCTGCACGCCGTGCTCGGCCGCCGTCTCGAGGGCCTCGACGTCGAGGTCGAAGGCCACCTCCATGTGATCGGAGATGAAGCCGATGGGGGCGATCACGATCTTCCGCACGCCCTGCGCCGCGAGCGCCTCGATGTGGTCGTTGACATCTGGCTCGAGCCACGGGACGCGCGGGTCGCCCGAGCGCGAGCAGTACGCGAGCGACGACGCGAGCCGCACGCCGAGGCGCTCCGCGAGCGCGGTGTCGATCGTCGCGCGCACGTCCTCGTGCTGCTCGCGGTACCCCGGCCCGGTGACCGCGGAGGCGTCCTGCATCGTGTCCGGGATGGAGTGCGTGACGTAGACGACGTGGGCGCCGTCCAGGCCGCCGTCGAGCGAGGCGGCCGCCTCCTCGATCGCCTCGATGTTCGCGGTGACGAATCCCGGGTCGTTGAAGAACGGGCGCAGGATGTCGATGCGGGGGGCGGCCCCGCCCAGCTCGGCCACGGCGGCCGCGAGGTGCTCCCGGTACTGGCGGCTGCCCGAGTACGAGGCGTAGGCGCTCGTCACGAGGGTCAGGATCCGGCGCGCTCCGAAGGCGCCGGCGTCGCGGAGCGTGTCGACCGTATAGGGGTGCCAGTTGCGGTTGCCCCAGATCACGGGCAGATCGATGCCGCGGGTCTCCAGCTCGCCGCGCAGCGCATCGACCAGGGCGAGGTTCTGCTCGTTGATCGGGCTGCGGCCGTCGAAGTGGTGGTAGTGCTCGCCGACCTCCGCCAGACGCTCCTCGGGGATGCCCTTGCCCCGGGTCACGTTGCGCAGGAAGGGGATCACGTCGTCGGTGCCGTTCGGCCCGCCGAAGGAGCAGAGCAGGAGGGCGTCGTACGGTGCGGTCTCGCTCGAGGGCGCTTTTTCGGTCATGACTTGCACCGTATCATCAGCGTCCCTGTAGATCTGATGTATAACATCTGATCTGCGGCGCCTCCTCGCCCCACCGCCCCTGCGCGGTCGGGATCCCACGCCAGGGCGGCGCCGATCCGCTGCCGCGCGCCCGCGCTGGCTATAGTTGATGCAGGTTTCACGCACATCACCAGAGGTCACTCCCCCATGACAAGTCCGACGCGCGGCTCCCAGAAGGCACGCGACACCCTCGATTTCCTGCGCGGCAAGATCGCGAGCAGCGAGTGGGGCGTCGGCGACCTCATCCCGAAGGAGCCGGAGCTGATGGAGCTCATCGGCGTGGGCAAGTCGACGGTGCGAGAGGCGGTCCGCTCACTCGCGGCCTTCGGCATGCTCGAGACCGTGCCCGGCGTCGGCACGTTCGTGCGCTCGCGCACGCCCGTGAGCACGATCCTCACCGAGTTCCTCGCCGACCACGATCTGGAGGAGGTGCTGGTCTACCGTCGCTCGCTCGAGATCGAGGCGGCCCAGCACGCCGCCATCAACCGCAGCGAGGAGCATCTCGAGCTGCTCCGCCAGGCGCACCGCCGCGCGCGGGAGGCCCCGCACGAGCCCGTCGACACCTGCGATCACAGCACCGTGCCCGGCTCCTTCCACCTGCTCGTGGTCGAGGCGAGCGGCAGCAAGCTGCTGCTCGACCTCTACCTCGGCGTGATGTCCGTGCTGCAGCGCGCGAGCTCCGAGGGCCGCGTGATCCTCGGCACCACGCTCGAGACGATGCGCCGCGATCACGGCGCGGTGCTCGAGGCGATCGAGGCCCGCGACGTGCGCAACGCCGCGCACTCGATGGCGCTGCACGTCGACCGCGATCTCGGCCTGCGCACGGACATGCTGGAGTTCAACCCGCGCACCGAGCGCGCCACCTCGCTCATCGACGCCGGCTACGATCCGGACGCCGCCTGAGGGCCCGGGCGACCCGGTAAGCTGGAACGGTTGCCCGAGGGGCGGTAGCTCAGTCGGTTAGAGCAGCGGACTCATAATCCGTCGGTCGCGGGTTCAAGCCCCGCCCGCCCTACTCCACGTCTCGTTTCCCGCCGGCGCCCCGGGTCGCCGTCGTCGGCGCCCCGGCCGGCCGGCCGGCGCGCGACCGTTCGACGTCAGTCGTCGAACTCCTGCTTCAGGATGTCTCCCGTGGTGGCGTCCACGTAGAACTCGATGAGCCTGCCGTTCTCGCCGGCCAGGATCTCCCAGACCATCGCACCGCGGTCGGTGTCGAGGTCCAGCTCCCGGATCTGCCCGTCGGACAGGGCCCCGAGGGCGATGTCCATCGCCGCTCCCGCGGTGATCGCCGGAGCCGAGCTGCGGGCTGCACTCGGGAGGGCTTCGCCCCGCTCACGCCGCACCTCGCCCGAGACGGCGTCGACGTAGAGCTCGACCCCGTCGCCGGCCTCGGTGCGCACGAGCACGCTCCAGACGTCGCCGCTCTCCGGATCGACGGAGATCACCGCGCCCGGCCGGGCCGCCAGAGCGGCCTCCGCCGCGCGCACCGCCGGGTCGGCGCTCCCGGGCTCGCCGGTCGGCTCCTCGTCGGGCGTCGGAGCGTCCTCGGCCGCCGAGGGCGACGGATCCGGCTGCGCGGACTCCTCGACGGTCGGCGCGGAGGGCCCGGTGGCGGAGGCGCATCCGGCCGTCAGCAGCAGCACGGCGCCGAACAGGAGGCCGGTGACGACTCTGGTAGGGGCGTTCATGATGTCCTCCTCGACTCTGACGTGCTTCAAGTCTCCGCGCTTCGGGCTTCGCCGTCGAGCCCTGGCCGCTGCGTCACCGGAGGCTATGTCGATCGAGCCGAGGCACGGCGCACCGCGGACGCGACGCGCCGCCGACGCCCGGGCGCGCACCCGCGGCTACGCCGTGGCGCGCTCGACGCAGACCATGACCCTGCCGCGCTTGGCGCACACCCTCCAGCGCTTCTTCGTGAGCATCCCCCCGTCGCCGTCCTCGCCCGCGGAGCCTGCGAACTCGATCGAGACGCCGTCGACGTCCTCGATCGCGAGTCCCACCTCCGCGAGGAGCGCGGCGATGTCCACCCGCACGGAGAGCAGGTCGGCGACGCGCTGCAACTCGTCGCCGTGCGCGGACAGGCGCTCGAGATCCTCGGACATCGCTTCCTCCTCGAGTCGGGTTCGGAGCATCAGCGTACGTCCGGCCCCGCAGCCCGGCGACGGGGATACGTATTTCCTCCCGCCGATGCGGTCGGTGCCGACCGGAGCGGCCGCGGTTCGCTCCGTCGAGCCGGTGCCGGGTAGGCTCGTCTCGAGTCGGAGAGGTGCGCGGGATCGCCATCGCCCGACGCGCGCGGGCGCGGGCCCGCGCGATCCACCCGCCCTCCCCCTTCCGCAGAAATGAGCGCCATGGCGATCGGTTCGACGATGCACATCTTCGAGGTGGAGCTGGCCGACGTCGACCGCGGGGTGTACGAGAGCTTCACGATGCGCGTGGCCCGCCACCCCTCGGAGACCGACGCGTTCATGATGACGCGCATCCTCGCCTACTGCCTCGAGTACGAGGAGGGCATCGTCTTCGGGGGCGGGGTCTCGACCCAGGACGAGCCGGCGGTCGCCGTGCGCGACCTCACCGGAGCGATGACCGCGTGGATCGAGGTCGGCGCCCCCGACGCGGCCCGGGTGCACGCCGGCAGCAAGCTCGCGGGCCGGGCGGCGGTCTACACGCATCGGGACCCGGCGAAGGTGCTCGCCTCCTGGGCGGGGAAGACCATCCACCGCGCCGAGGACGTCGTGCTGCGCAGCTTCGACCCGGGCTTCATCGACGACGCCGTCTCGGCGCTCGAGCGGCGCAGCGCGCTGACCGTCTCGGTGACGGAGGGCCAGCTCTACCTCGAGCTCAACGGCGCCGCGCTGAGCACCGCGGTGCACGAGCACGGGTACAGCTAGCCGCTCCGCCCGGACGCGGCGGCGCCGGTCCCGGCGCGATCCCCGGCACGGCGGCCTCAGATGCGGCGAGGACCCGGCCCGTCGATGCCGAGTTCGTCCTCGGGGTTCAGCAGGCGGCAGGCCTTGAGGGACAGGCAGCCGCAGCCGATGCATCCCGTGAGCTCGCGCTGCAGATGCTCGAGCTGCGTGCGGCGCTCCTCGAGCTGCGTGCGCCACAGCTTCGCGACCCGTCGCCAGTCCCGCTGCGAGGGCAGGTGGTCGAGCGGCAGGCTGACGAAGACCTCCTGCACGTCGCTCAAGGGGATGCCGAGCCGCTTGGCGACGACGATCAGGGAGATCCGCCGGAGCATGTGGCGCTGATAGCGGCGCTGGTTGCCCGCGGTGCGGGTGGATGCGATGAGGCCCAGCTGCTCGTAGAAGTGCAGGGCCGAGGCGGGCACGCCGGTGCGTCGCGAGACCTCGCCGATCGCGAGCAGGTCGTCCGGTTCCAGGGTCATCGTCATCTCCTCTTGACCTCGAGTTTACTTGAGGTATTAGCGTGATGAGCGGACGCCGGCCCGGCCCCCGGAGGCGACGAGCCTCCGACCGACCACGGAGAGGGACACACGATGACGACGACCGAGCAGGACACCGCGTCGGCGGGAACCTGGAGAGAGCTGTTCGGCACGCGGTACGCGCCGATCGCCGCGGTGCTCGCGGGCGGGGTGCTCCTCGAGGCGAGCAACGTCTACCTCACCACCAGCCTCCTGCCGACGATCGTGGGCGAGATCGGCGGCGCCGAGTTCTACGCCTGGACCATGATGGTGTTCCTGCTCGCCTCCGTCGTCACCTCGATGCTCGTGAGCAGGGTCCTCACCCGGCAGGGCGCGGTACGCGCCTACATCGTCGCGCTGGGCCTCTTCGGGCTGGGCTCCATGCTGTGCGCCGCGAGCCCGTGGATGTGGGCGCTGCTCGCCGGACGCGCCGTGCAGGGCCTCGGCGGCGGACTGCTCGCGGGCCTCGGCTACGCGCTCATCCAGCGGGCGCTGCCCGAGCGTCTCTGGGCGCGCGGCGCGGCCCTGGTGTCGGCGATGTGGGGCGTCGGAAACATCGTCGGCCCGGTGGTCGGCGGCGCGGCCGCCCAGGTGGACGCCTGGCGCGCGACGTTCGTCGGCCTCGCGGCGGTCTCGGTGCTCATCGGTCTCGTCGTGCTGCGGTGGATGCCCCGCACCGCCCGTTCACGGCCGAGCGACTCGGTCCCGTGGGCCTCGCTCCTGCTGCTCGCGGGCGGCGTGACCGCCGTCGGGGTCGCCGGCGTCGTACCGACGGGCGGCTCGACCGCGGTCGCGATCGTCGTCGGGATCGCCCTGGGCGCCTGGTTCCTGCGGCACGAGGGCCGGAGCCGCGACGGGATCCTCCCGAGGATCACCTTCGCCCGCGGATCATCGCTGCGATGGGTGTACCTGTCGGTGGCCGTACTGGCCTTCGGCATCGGAACCGAGGCCTTCATCCCGCTCTTCGGACAGGAGATCGGCGGGCTGATCCCCTTCACCGCCGGACTGCTCGGCGCGGCGATGTCGTTCGGATGGTCGGCGACGCAGATCTTCACCGCGAGCGCGTCGCGGGACGGGTCGCGTCGCGGGCTGATCCTCGCGGGCCCGCTGGTGGTCGGAGCCGGGCTCGCGGCCTACGGCCTGCTCCAGCACGACGGGCCGTCCGCCCTCGTCGTCGCGCTGTGGTTCGTCGCGCTGTTCATCGCCGGCGCCGGCATCGGCCTGGGCTTCCCCCATCTGACCGTCGCCGCTCTCGGGAGCACGACCGGCGAGGAGGAGGGCGCGAAGGCGGCCGCCGCCGTGAACACCGTCTTCATCATCGCCAGTGCGTTCTCCGCCGCGCTGGCCGGCGTGCTCGTCAACATCACCGCCCCCGACCTCGTGCGATCGGCACAGCTGCTCATGCTCGTGTTCGCGGGCGTCTCCGTCCTCGGGGTGCTCGCGGCGCGCGGTGCCGGGCGCGGGATCGGCCGCGGTACCGACCGCGACTGATCGCCCGGCGGAGCCGAGACGGCTACATCACGATCGTGGTGGTGCTCGCGTTCACGTGCCGCAGCCGGGTGGCCGCCGAGACGATGAGCACGCCGATGAGGATCAGGCAGAGCCCGCCGACCACGGCGACGATCGAGAGCGCCAGCGCCGGCAGCACGAGGGCGGTGACGCCCCCGAGCAGCATGAGCGCACCCGGCAGGATCGCGAGGGCCCGTCGCCCGGCCAGCCGGGCCGCGACGGCGATCCAGATCGCCCCGAGCACGATGAGCCCGGCGCCGACGGAACTCACGAGCACGGCGACCGTGAACTCCGAGAACACGATCGCGAGCACCCCCGCGGCGAGCAGCAGGAGGCCTCCGATCACGGCGGCCGAGGATCCGCGCGCGAGCAGCGCGAGTCCGTTGGCGATGAGTGCGGATCCGAAGAGGATCGCCAGCGCCCAGCCCCCGGCGAAGAACGGCCAGATCAGGAAGCCGACCCCGACGAGCGCGATGAGCACCCCCGCGATCAGCGGGGTCCACCAGGGGAACCGACGCGTCGTCGTGACGCGGTAGGGAACGGGCTGCTGGCTCACGTGCGACCTCCTCCGGTCAGGGCCTCGTCTTCAGGGTACGGCACCCCGCCGTGTGCGCGCCCCGTGATCGCCGACGGCGTAGCCCACCACGGCCGGACGGGCGAGGCGCCTGGGAGAATGGGAGCATGACCCGCGAGCTGTTCCTCTCCCCCGCACTGGAGGCGGCCCCGCGGCTGCTCGGCGCACTGCTCACCGTCGCAGCGCCGGAGGGGGACGTCACGATCCGCATCACCGAGGTCGAGGCCTATCACGGAGTGGGCACCGACGGCCCGTACGATGCGGGCTCCCACTCGAAGGACCGCCGCACCGAGCGCAACGCCTCGATGTTCGGGCCGCCCGGTCACGCCTACGTCTATTTCAGCTACGGCATGCACTTCGCGCTCAACATGGTGTGCTCGCCCGAAGGGGCCGCCTCGGGGGTGCTGATCCGCGCGGGCGAGGTGGTCTCGGGCGCCGAGCTGGCGCAGGCGCGGCGCGCGGCGAAGCGCGGCGCGCCGATCGCCGCGCGGATGCTGGCCCGAGGTCCCGGCAACCTGGCCTCGGCGCTCGGGATCCGCCGCGAGACCCACGACGGCCGCGATCTCTTCGCGGCGCCCTTCGCGCTGCGACTGCCGGGAGCCTCTTCGGCGCCGACGCCCGAGGAGGTCGCGAGCGGGCCGCGCGTAGGGGTGGCGGGCGAGGCCGGCGGTACCGCATTCCCGTGGCGGTTCTGGATCGCGGGCGACCCCACGGTCTCGGCGTTCCGCCCGGGTCGCGGCGCGCAGCCCTTCCTCGCGGTCGAGAGGTCGCGCCGATAGCACCGGGTCATTCCGCGCGCGGTCGCAGAATCCAGAGCAGTGGTGGATCCCGCGGCTCGCCTGGCGCGGTGGCGGATGACGAGGAGGACCGGCGCGACCGCTGAGCGGCTCAGCCCTTCATCGCGACGCCGCGACGCCAGTAGCCCATGAAGGCGACCTGCGAGCGGGCGATGCCGAGATCGCGCACGAGGTGGCGTCGCACGGTCGTCACCACTCCGCTCTCGCCGGCGATCCAGAAGTAGCGCTCGTGGCGGCCGGGCTCCTGCGCGATCTCCTCGCCCAGCCCGGAGTACTGCGGGGTCTCCCAGAGCAGCTGCTCGGCGCTCGGCCCGCCGGAGGCGGGGGCCTCCTCCGCCTCGGCGTCCGGGGCCCCGGGCGCATCGGAGTCCGAGGGGTCGCCCAGGTGCTCCAGGACGGCCGGGATGAGCTCCGTCCCGTGCAGCCCGTCTCCGCGCGGCAGCCAGCGCAGCTCCACCCCGGCGGGCGCATCGACCGGCAGGCGGTCCGCTGCCAGCGGCACCTCGATGAACGCGATCCCGCGCGCCTCCGCGGGCAGCTCCTCGAGGATCCGGGCGATCGCGGGGGCCGCGGTCTCGTCACCGGCGAGCAGCACGCTCGCCGCATCGCCGGGCTCGAACTCGATCCCGCCGCCGTCGAGACGCCCGCGGCGCGGGGCGACGAGGAGCAGCTCGTCGCCGGCCGCCGCGCGGCTCGCCCAGAGCGACGCGGGCCCGGTCGCCCCGGCCTCGAGGTGCAGCACGAAGTCGACGACGAGGCGCGTCTCCCCGTCCGCGCCGACCTGGAGCTCGCGGATCGAGTAGGTGCGCATCGATCCCCGCGCCTCCTCCGGGATCGCGAGCCAGGCCGCGTACCAGTCCGGGCCGTCCTCGAGCCGCGGCAGCGCCCCGGATCCGGGCGGGAAGATCAGCTTGATCCGCTGGTCGAGCGTGCGGTCCGGGTTGCCGACCCCGCGCAGCGGATCACCGCCGAACGTCACCCGGACGAACGTCGGGGAGACCCGCTCCACCCCCAGTACCGTCGTCCGCACCACCGCGAAGGGGGTCGGTGCCTCGTGCTCCGGCTTCGCCGGTCGCCTCTGCTGCGTTGCTGACATGATGCCTTCCGATCGGGATGACGAGGGGGGTGCCGGAGACCGGATCCGCGATCACCCGGCAGTCGAGCGCGAACACCTCGCGCACGAGCGACGGATCGAGGACGGCCGTCGGGGCGCCCACCGCACGGATGGTCCCCTCGCGCACCGCGACGAGCACGTCGGCGTAGCGCGCGGCGAGGTTGAGGTCGTGCAGCACCATCACGATGGTGGTGCCGCGCTCGCGGTTGAGCTCGCGGAGCAGGTCGAGCACCTCGAGCTGGTGGGTGACGTCGAGGTAGGTGGTCGGCTCGTCGAGCAGCAGCACCTCGGTCTCCTGCGCGAGCGCCATGGCGATCCACACGCGCTGGCGCTGCCCGCCCGAGAGCTCGTCGACGGCGCGATCGGCGAGGTCGCCCGTGCCCGTGGCGTCGAGCGAGGCGGCGACCACCTCGTAGTCGCGCGCGTTCCAGCGGGCCATGGCCCGCTGATGCGGATGCCGGCCGCGCCCGACCAGGTCGGCCACCGTGATGCCCTCGGGAGCGATCGGGTTCTGCGGCAGCAGGCCGAGCACGCGCGCGAGCTCCTTCGTGGACCGGGTGTGGATGGCACGGCCGTCGAGCGTCACCGCGCCCGCCTGCGGTTTGAGCAACCGGGCGCAGCTGCGCAGCAGCGTCGACTTGCCGCAGCCGTTGGGACCGACGATCGCCGTGATCCGTCCGGGCTCGAAGGCCAGGTCGAGACCGTCGAGGATGCGTCGGTCGCCGTAGGCGATGCTCAGCCCCTCGGCGGTGAGCTGGTGCGGGGAAGCGGTCATGAGGTCTGTCCTGTGCGGTTCATGCGGATGAGGAGGAGGATCAGGTAGGGCGCTCCGAGCACACCCGTGACGACGCCGACGGGGTAGCGCTCGCCGAGCAGGTTCTGCCCGACGAGATCGGCGAGCAGCACGAGCAGCGCGCCCGTGAGCCCCGCGGGGACGAGGATCGATGAGCCCGGCCCGGTGAGGCGGGCGGCGATCGGGCCGGCCATGAACGCCACGAACATGATGGGCCCGCTGCCCGCGGTGGCGAAGGCCAGCAGCGCCACGGCGGCGACGATCAGCACGAGGCGGGCACGCCCCACGGGCACCCCGAGCGCGGTCGCGGCGTCGGAGCCGAAGCGCAGCAGCTCGAGCGAACGGGCGCCGAGCAGCAGCACGGGCAGCAGGGCGGCCGTCGCGAGCGCGAGCGGCGCGAGCTGCTCCCAGGCGGCGCCGTTCAGGCTGCCGGTGAGCCACTGCATGGCCCGCTGGATGTCCCACTCCGCCGCGCGGGCGAGCATGTAGGAGGTGATGCTCTGCAGCATCGATGCGAGGCCGATGCCGATGAGGATGAAGCGGGTGCCCACGAAGCCGCCCCGGTTCGACAGCAGGAAGATCGCCCCGGCCGTCGCCAGGGCCCCCGCGAGCGCGAAGACCGAGGTCGCCGAGTCGTTCAGCCCGAGCACGATGATGCCGAACACCGCGGCGGCCCCGGCGCCCGAGCTCACGCCGAGGATGTCGGGCGACGCGAGCGGGTTGCCGAGCATTGTCTGGAACGTGGCGCCGGCGATCCCGAAGGCGAAGCCCGCGAGCACGGCGAGCGTCGCGCGGGGCAGCCGGAGCTCCCCCACGGTGAACGCCGCACCGGGCACCGGCTCGCCGAGTACGACCCGGACCACCTCGTCGAGGCCGTAGAAGGTGCGGCCCACCATGAGCGTGGCGGCGAAGGCGAGCAGCACGGCGGCCGCGAGACCGGCGACCGCGAAACTGCGTCGGCGCGACCGCCGCCGCCTCCCCGTCGCGATCAGCGTCGCGCTCACAGCTCCCGCACCTTCTGCCGGCGCACGATCCAGATGAGGAACGGCGCACCGAGGAAGGCGGTGACCACACCCACCTCGACCTCCTCGGGCCGCGCGATCACCCGGCCGAGCACGTCCGCGCCGAGCAGCAGCACGGCGCCCGCGAACGCCGAGCACGGGATCAGCCAGCGGTGGTCGGGGCCGATGAGCGTGCGGCAGAGGTGCGGTACGAGCAGCCCGACGAAGCCGATGGGGCCGGCGACGGCGGTGGCCGCCCCGCACAGGATGACCGCTCCGCCCGCCGCGAGCGCGCGGGTGCGCATCACGTGCTCGCCGAGCCCGGCCGCCAGGGAGTCGCCCAGCGCCAGCGAGTTCATGCCCCGGGCGGTCCACACGCAGATGAGCGCGCCGATCGCGAGGAACGGCAGCGCGACGGAGACGCTCTCCCAGGTGGCACCGCCCACGCTGCCGACGCGCCAGAACTGGAAGGTGCGCAGCAGATCGACGCGGGGCAGCATGATCGCGTTGGTGAGCGAGATGAACGCCGCGGCGCTCGCGGCGCCCGCGAGCGCGAGCTTGTACGGGGTCGGCCCGCCGCTGCCGAGCGAGCCGACGGTGTACACGAAGACGGCGGCGAAGGCCGCGCCCGCGATCGCGATGCCCATCAGCGCGAAGGGCCGGTGCGCGCCGAGGAAGCTGATGCTCGCCACCACCGCGAGCGCGGCGCCGCTCGACACGCCCATGATGCCCGGCTCGGCGAGCGGGTTGCGGGTGACCGCCTGCATGGCGGTGCCCGCCACCGCGAGCGCGGCGCCCACGAGCACCGCGAGCACGGTGCGCGGCAGGCGCTTGAGCACCGCGCCCTCGCCGACGGTCTCCGACGAGCCCTGCAGCGCGCCGACGACCTCCGCGAGACTGACGTTGCGCGCGCCGATCGCCACGGAGGCGATGCAGAGCAGCAGCACGAGTGCGACGAGCACCAGCAGCCAGCCCGTGCGCCGGGCCGCGCTGCGCCGCAGCACTTCGAGGGCCGGAGCCCCGGCGCCCGGAGTTCCGGGTGCCGGGGCTCCGGCCGCCGCCGCCGTCGGGATCACTCCCCGCTCTGACCCGAGGTCGCGGCCGCGAGCAGCGCGAAGTAGTCGTCGATGCCCCAGCCGATGGAGAGCGGCGAGGGGTTCGCCGAGGCCGCGAGCGGCGTCGCATCCTCGAGGATGGCGATCCGTCCCACGGTCACCGCGGGGATCTTCGAGAGCAGCGGGTCGGCCTGGATCTGCTTGACGAACGCGCCCTCGGCGTCGCCGTAGGTGACGATGACGTCGACGTCGTCGAAGCGGTCGGCGACGTCGGAGCTGAGCTCGACGTAGAACTCCTCGGTCTTCGCGCTCTCCTCCTCGACGATCGCCGGCTGGGGCAGGCCGAGACCGGCGAGGAAGCCGGGACGGGTGTCGTGCACGGTGTAGAAGCCGATCGTGGAGAGATCGGAGGGGTTCAGGTACGCGAAGAGCAGCTTCTGGCCCTCGAGTTCGGGGTGCGCGGCGAGCGACTCGTCGATCTGCGCGTGCAGATCCTCGATGAGCGCCTCGCCCTCCTGCTGCAGGCCGAGCGCCGTCGAGTTGAGCGTGATCATGTCCTCGAGCGAGGTGCCCCACGGCGTCTCGGGGTACGCGACCACCGGGGCGATCTTCGAGAGCGTGCGGTAGTCCTCCTCGGTGAGGCCCGAGTAGGCGGCGAGGATCACGTCGGGCTCGGTGTCGGCGACGGCCTCGAAGTCGATGCCGTCGGTCTCGTCGAAGAGCGCGGGGGTCTCGGCGTCGAGCTCCTCGAGCCGCTCCTCGACCCACGGCAGCACCCCGTCGCCGTCGTCATCGCCCCAGGTGGCCTTGCTCATGCCGACCGGCACGACGCCGAGCGCGAGGGGCACCTCGTGGTTCGCCCAGGCCACCGTGGCCACGCGCTCGGGCTGCTCCGTGATCGTGGTCGTGCCGTAGACGTGCTCGATCTCGATCGGGAAGCCCTCGCCCGATCCGGTGCTCTCGGTCTGAGCCGCGCCTCCGGACGAGCAGGCGGCGAGTGCGGTGGCGAGCGACAGAGCGGCGGCGCCGCAGAGAAGACGTGAGACGCGCAAGAGCGTTCCCTTCTGATGGACCGTCGAGCGGCAGAGCCCGAGGCGCACCCTTCGCGCGCCACATCACATGATGGTTAGGCACACCTAATTTGTCAAACGCTATGGCCGTCCCCCGCAGCGCCTGAGCCGCCCCGCGGCAGCTCCAGGCCGAACCTCGTGTCTCCCGGCCGGCTCGTCAGTCCGACGGTGCCTCCGTGCCCCGCGACGATCGCGCGCACGATCGCGAGTCCCAGGCCGGTGCTGCCCGTCGCGCGCGCACGGGAGTCGTCGCCGCGGGCGAAGCGCTCGAAGAGCTCGGGAATCCGGTCCGGCGGGATGCCCGGTCCCGTGTCCCGCACCTCGATCACCGCGCGCTCCGGCTGCTCCTCCAGCACGACGGCGACGCGCGTGCCGGGGGGCGTGTGCACCCGCGCGTTCGCGAGCAGATTGACGAGGGCCTGGTGCAGCCGCCGCGCATCCCCCGCCACGACGACCGGGTGCGCCGGGGACTCGAGGAGCCACTCGTGATCCGGGCCCGCGACGCGGGCGTCGTTCACCGCATCCCTGACGAGCTCGGTCAGGTCGACGCCGCCGAGCTCGAGCTCCTGGCCCTCGTCGAGCCTGGCCAGCAGGAGCAGGTCCTCCACGAGACTCGTCATCCGCACCGATTCCGACTCGATCCGGCTCAGCGCGTACGCGGCGTCGTCCGGGAGGTCCTCGGCCATGCGACGGGTCAGCTCCGAGTACCCGCGGATGGAGGCGAGCGGCGTCCTGAGCTCGTGGGAGGCGTCGGCGACGAAACGGCGCACCTTGGCCTCGCTCGCCTCGCGCACCCGGAAGGCGCGGGCCACCTGGTCGACCATGGAGTTGAAGCCGGATACCAGCCTCCCGATCTCAGCCGCCGCACCGGGTCCCGGCTCCGCGGCCCGCTGCAGCTCGACGCCGCCGCGGTCCAGCGCGCTGCCCGCGATCCCCTCCGCCGTCGCCGCGACCCGCTCCAGGGGACGCATCTCGTGCCGGATGTACCACGCGGCGAGCGCCCCGAGGACGATGCACCCCCCGAGGGCGACGATCCCGATCGTGAGCGCCACCGTCGACACGGTCTGCTCGGCTCCGGCGAGCGGGAGGCCGACGATCACCGTGCTCGTGCCCCGCTGCTCTCCGACGAAGCGGTAGACGCCGTTCCCGGCCCCCGGGTCCACCTCGTGGCGGGGTCCGTCGCCCCAGCTGTCGAGCACGCGGATCACCCACTCCTCGTCCATGCTCTGCACGGTGTACTCGTCGTCGACGTAGACGCCCGTGATCCCGGACCCGTCGCCGACGATGGCCATGGCGCCGCCCACGACCCCCGGCCCCTCGAGCGCCCGGTGCAGCGCTTCGGCGTCCGCACCGGGAGCCGCCCCCGGCGCCGCGGCGGCGAACATCACCCGGGACGAGAGCATCCGCAGCTCGCCGTCCAGCTGCTGCACCAGCGAGGCGCGCAGCGTCGTAAGCGCGATGACCCCGATCGTGCCGGAGAGGAGGATGACGGTGAACGCGAGCACCGCCACGATCCGGCTCCGCAGGGACCAGGTGCGGGCGTCGACCGCGCGGCGGGCGGCGCGGAGCCGTGATCCGGCGCTAGGCATCGGCGGCCGGCTTCAGGATGTAGCCGGTCCCCCGGAGGGTGTGGATCATCGGGCTGCGCCCGGCGTCGATCTTCTTGCGGAGATAGGAGATGTAGACCTCCACGACGTTCGTGCGCCCGTCGAACTCGCCGCCCCAGACGGCGTCGTAGATCCGCGCCTTGCTGACCACCCGCCGCTGGTGCTCCATGAGGCAGCGCAGCAGATCGAACTCCGTCGAGGTCAGCTCGATGCGCTCCCCGTCGCGCGCGACCTCGTAGCTGTCGCGATCGAGCGTCAGATCCCCCACCCGGAGCACGGGCTCCTCCGGGGCGCCGAGCCGCCGACTCGAGCGGCGCACGAGGGCGTGCAGGCGGGCCACGATCTCGTCGAGGCTGAACGGCTTCGTCACGTAGTCGTCGCCGCCCGCGCCGAGTCCGCCGAGCCGGTCCTGCAGCGCGTCGCGGGCCGTGAGGAACAGCACCGGCACGGTGTTCCCCTCGGCGCGCAGGCGCCGGATCACCTGCAGCCCGTCGAGGTCCGGCAGCATGACGTCGAGCACCACCACGTCCGGCTCGAACTCCCGCAGCGCGGCGAGCGCGGCCGTTCCGGTCTCGGCGATGCGGGTATCCCACCCCTCGTAGCGCAGCGCCATGCCGATGAGCTCGGCGAGCGAGCGCTCGTCGTCGACGACGAGCGCTCGGACCGGTGTGCCGTCCCGGCCGACCAGCGCGGGCGGGTGCGATGCGCGTTCTCTCATGCCCCCCATTCACCCTCTTCTTCCTATGCGTCCGGCGAGTACCGCCTGAATCGCTCCCGTCTATCCGCCGAACCCGCCCGCGGGCGGCTGGAAGTCCCCTCCTCCGGGGAAGCCGCCGCTGGGAGGACCGCCGCCGGGGAGGGCGGTCTCGCCGGCCGATCCGCCCAGTCCGGCGAGACCGGCCGCGTCGCTCTCGCCGTCGTCGGAGACGATCTCCTGCGAGAGATCCGCGAGCACCACGGACTCCCCCTCCTCGAGCCCGGAGACGATCTCGGTGCGCTCGCTGCCGAGCGCGCCGAGCACCACCTCGATCGTCGAGACCTCGTCGCCGTCGAGCACGTTCACGGTGGCGGTGCCGCCGTCTCGGTGGACGGCGGAGGTGGGCACCGTCAGCGCGTCCTCCGTCGTCGCCGTCCGGATGGTCGGGCGGGCCGAGCCACCGACCAGGAGTTCGTCGTCCCCCGTCTCCAGCGCCACGATCACCGTGTACGCGGGGGTCGAGGTGGTCGAGACGTCGAGCAGCCCCACCGAGGAGACCTCGCCCGGGTACGTCTCGCCGCCCGCGTTCACGACGACGTCGGCCTCCTGATGCACCGCGAGCCTCGCGATGTCCGACAGCGGGATCGTCGTCTCGACCACGTACCCCTCTGCTCCGAGCACGGTGATGATCGCCGTCGAGGAGCCGGCGGCGACCGAGTCCCCCTCCGCGATCTCCACCGCGGCGACCGTGCCGTCGATCGGGCTCGTCAGCGCGGAGAAGGCGAGCCGGGCCTCCGCGAGCCGCAGCCCGGCCTCGGCGGCGTCGATCGCCGCCTGATCCGCGAGCAGCTGCTCGGCCGTGATGGAGGTTCCGCCGGATGCGGTTCCGGTTCCCCCGCCCGCGCCGCTCGTCTCAGGGGAGGTACCCGACTCGGACCCCGCGTCGCCCGCACCGGCGGCACCGCCCGGATTCCCCGCGGCACCGGGGTTCGCCGCACCGTCCGGATCGGCACCGCCCTGATCGGCGCCACCCGATCCCCCGGAGTCCGATCCCGCGTCATCCGACGGGGATCCGGCCTCCGCGAGCGCCTGCTGCAGCTCGGCCACCGCGGCGTCGAGAGCTGCCGCGAGATCCTGGACCTCCTGCTGGCCGGCACCGACCGCCGCCTGCCCGTCGCGCACGGCGGCGATCGCACCCTGGCAGTCGGCGAGCGCCTGCTGCGCCGCTTCGAGCGTCATGCCCGCGTCGACTCCCGCAGCGATCTCGTCGGCGCTCTCCGCACCTTCTGCACTCTCCTCCGGATCGCTGAGGACCGCGCTCAGGAACGGCGCGCAGGTGGCATCGGCCGCAGCGACGGTGCCGTCGGTCTCCTCCAGCGTCGCCTGCACCTCGCGGTACCGCTCGAGCATCGCCTGCTGCGCGTCGACGACGCGCTGCGCCGCAGCCTCGACGCCGGTGCTCCCGGACGCCGGGTCGCCCGCCTGCACCGCTCCGACGACCGCTGCGACCCCGCTCCACACGACCGGCACCAGTGCGGCGACGGGCAGCACCGCCGCCGGGGTCGCGGTCGATGCCGAGGTCTCGGCCGTCGCGCCCGAGGACTGCGCCTCCGTGTGCTCGGCCAGGGTCTGCTCCGCGTCGGCGAGCGCCTCCTCCGCCTCGGACACGGCGTCCTCGAGCTCCTCGCGGTCGAGGCTCGCGAGGGTCTGTCCCGCCCGCACGGCGTCGCCCAGGGCGACCTCGACCGAGGCCACCGTGCCGGCGGTCTGGAACGCGAGGTCGACCCTGCTGACCGCGGCGATCGTGCCCGACGCCTGCACGGTCTCGCTGACCGCCGCGCGCTCGGCGAGGGCGGTGCGGTATCCGGATCCCGCGGCCAGGGCCGAGGCGATCCCGGTGCCGGCGAACGCGAGTGCCCCGGCGGTGACGATCCCGCCTCCGAGGAGGAGCCCCCGGCGCAGTCGCTTGCGCCGGGGGCGCCGCGTGCGCCCGGCCTCGCCCGTCGCCGGGCCCGTTGCATCACGCGTCGCCGCGTCACCCGGGCTCGCGTCGCCCATCGCTGCTCCGCCCAGCGCCGCGTCACTCATCGTCGGCTCCGCGTCCGGGGAGGCCGCCGAAGCCGGCGTTGCAGCCGTCCTCGCCGGGCTCCGACACCGCGAGCGAGGTCGCGGCGTACCGGTCGCCGTCGTACTCGCCCGTGGCGACCACGCAGGCCCCCGTGGCGAGCGCTTCGCTCGTGGCCGCGGCGACGCGGGTGAAGGCGGTGGCGTCGTCGACGACGAGCTCCTGCGAGCTCGTCTCGCCGTCCATCGCGACGGCGTCGATCGTGATGGTGGTCTCATCGACCGCGGTCACGATGCCGGTGGAGAATCCGCCGGGGCCGCCGGGAGCCATCCCCTCCGGCATCCCCTCCGGTCGTTCTCCGTCCGCAGGCTGCCCACCGTCCTCCGGCGGTTCCGCCCCCTCCGGCAGCCCCTCGGGCGCCTCGCCGCCCGTCGGCGGCTCGAAGCCCTCGGGCATCTCGCCGCCCGCGCCGCCGCGGCCTCCGGGGCCGGAGGCGCAAGCCCCGTCGACGGCCTCGCTGATGGTCACGCCGGTGAGGGCCTCGGACGATTCGCCTCCGCCGATGCCGGTGACGCAGACGCCGACGGCGACATCGGAGAGCTGCGCCGCCACCTCCCGGGTGATCCCGGTGTCGGCGGTGTAGGAGACCGCGGTCTGCGATTGCGCGTCCTGCACCTGCAGCAGGCCGTCACTCGCAGCCGCGATCTCGCCGCTGACGCCCCGCGGCTGCGGATCCGCGGAGTTCTGCCCGCTCTCCCGGGCGGGTTCCGCTGCGGCTGAATCGGCCGGGCTCGACGAGCAGCCGCTCAGGGCGAGCGCCGCGATCCCCGCGGCGCCGATCACGGCGAGGATCCGGGTGCGTGTCATGTTCATGGTGTGTCCTTCACGAAGTCGGTCGGTGGGGTTATTCGGCACGGAGCGCGTCGATCGGGGCCAGCCGCGCGGCCCGCGTCGCCGGGTAGACGCCGAAGACGACGCCGATCCCGACGGCGATCGCGATCGACAGCGCGACCGCCACCGGCGAGACCACGATCGAACTGCCGATCGCGGCGGGAAGCGCCAGGGCGGCGCCGATCCCGAGCACGGCCCCCAGGAGGCCCCCGGTCAACCCGAGGATCGCGGCCTCCGTGAGGAACTGGCGCCGGATCGCCCAGCCCGGGGCGCCGAGCGCCTTGCGCAGCCCGATCTCCCGGGTGCGCTCCGTCACCGACACCAGCATGATGTTCATCACGCCGATCCCGCCGACGAGCAGCGAGAGCGCGGCGATGCCGGTCAGCAGCACGGTCAGGGTCTGGTAGACGCTCGTCGCGGTGGCGACCAGCGCATCCTGGCTGTCGATCGAGAAGTCGGCGCCGTCCGCCTCGGTGACGCCGTGCAGGTTCAGCAGCAGCTGGTTCGCCTGCTGGTAGGCGGCCGACAGCCGATCGGTCGAGGCGGCCTGCAGGTAGATCGTCGAGACGCTCTGGCTGCCGGTGCCCCCGACGAGCTGCTGGGCCACCGTCGACAGCGGTGCGATCGCGACGTCGTCGAGGTTGCTCGAGGAGTCGGATCCCGCGCTCGCGAGCACCCCGATCACCTCGAAGGCGTGCCCGTCGATCGAGAGGGAGGATCCGACGACGTTCGCCGTGCCGAACAGCTCCTGCGCCGTCTCCCACCCGAGCACCACGACCGCGGCGCCCTCGGCGTCCTGCGCGTCCGTGATGAACTCCCCGTAGGCGATCTCGCGGGAGCGCACGTCGAGCCAGCTCTCGGTCGTGCCCGTGACGCTCGTGGTCCAGTTCGTGCTGTTCGCCTCGAGCGACAGCGACGTCGACTTCTCCGCTGCGACCGCCGCGACGTCCGGCGCCGCGATCGTGCTCTCGAGGGCCTCGGCGTCGGCGCGCGTCAGCGTGGTGCCCGTGCCGAAACCGCCCCGGACCCCGTCGGTCCCCGTGCTCGATCCCGGGGAGACGATCAGCAGGTTGCTGCCCAGCGAGCTGATCTCCTCGCTCACGTCCTTCTGAGTGCCGAGCCCCAGCCCGACGGTCATGATGACCGCCGCGATGCCGATGAGGATCCCCAGCACGGTCAGGAGCGACCGCATGGTGTGCGCCCGCACGGCCGCCCAGCTCGAGTGCAGCGTCTCTCCCCAGTTCATCGCGGACTCACCCGCTCGTCGCCGCCCGCGCTGCCGTGGTCGATCACTCCGTCCCGCACCCGGACGATGCGCTCGGCTCGCTCGCCCACGTCCGTCTCGTGGGTGATGAGCACGATCGTGCGGCCCATCGCGTGGAGTTCGTCGAACAGCGAGAGCACGTCCTCGGTCGAGACGGTGTCGAGGTTGCCCGTCGGCTCGTCGGCCAGCACCATCGTGGGTTCGGTGACGAGGGCGCGGGCCACCGCCACGCGCTGCTGCTGTCCGCCCGACAGCTCGCCGGGGCGGTTGTCCAGCCGGTCTCCGAGGCCGACCCGCTCGAGCGCCGCCGCCGCGCGCTCGCGCCGCTCCTGCAGCGGCACGCGTCCGTACATGAGCGGCAGTGCGACGTTCTGCCACGCGGTCAGCTCGGGCAGCAGGTGGAACTGCTGGAAGACGAAGCCGATCTTGCGATTGCGCACCTCGGCGAGCTCCGCCTCGTCCAGCTCCTCGACGGCCGTGCCGTCGAGGCGGTAGC